>VFZS01000112.1 GCA_016871095.1 Acidobacteriota bacterium | reverse complement strand
GTGCGTGAACAACGGGCGCAGCCCCAAGCTGGCCCGGCGTCAGGGCGACCTGTACTTCTCGACCTGGAAGGACGGCGCGATGGACGGCCTGCTGATCCACGACAACCTGTTCATCTGGAACCCGCCTGTTGACGCGCCCGCCTTCCAGATGGACCACGCCGACTTCACCGGCAGCCGCCCCAACCGGTTCAGCGGCAACGTCATCTACTCCGCCGTGCCGAGCATGATCCACAGCAGCCGCGCGCTAGAGTTCCGGCGCAACACCTACTGGTATGGTGGAGAACGTCCGCCTAAGTGGTCATACGGCGGCAGCGAGTACGCCGGTTTCGAAGCGTATAGCGCCGCGGTGGGTCCCGAGGCTGGCGAATCGTTCACCCGCCCGCGCCTGGAGGCGCTCTACGGTCCGCTGCCGCCTGCGCGCCCGGCGCCTGCCGCAGCGCCGCGGCCAGGGAAGGGCAAGTGGCTCCTGCTCGCTCTCTGTGATTCCCGCCACCCAGATTGCCGCAGTCAGGTGGTCTTCCTTCAGACTGCCCTGGCCCAGTACGGCGACGGCAAGCTGGAAGCCGTACTGGCTCTGGAGTCCGCGCCCAGTGACTTACGCTACGACTGGAATCTCGGCGCGGTGCGACTGTTGCCGGCTTCGAGCACCCTACGCCGCTCACTCGGCATCACCGACCCAGCGGCGACGCTGCTGATTTCCTCGTCCGGCGAAATCGTGCGGCAATGGACCGGTTGCACCGCCCCGGCGGAACTGGGCCTCGCCCTCAAGCGCCACCTGGGTCCGCCGCTCGGTTCGCCCGCCCTGCCCCCGCCGCCGCAGTGAACGCGCCTCCGAGGTAAGGGGCAAGCCTCGGGTAATCCGCTTTCCAGGAACGCTTCGAGCTCCGCTTCCAGTAGCCGGAGCGTGTCCTCGCACTGCGCAGCCAGCGGCACCATGCGATCCCAGCGCAACAGGAACACATAAGCCGACCGGAATACGTGGCGGAACTCGAGGTAGCTCCGCAGCCGGTTCAGAAGCCCTTCCGAGATGACGGCCGGGCGGGGCCAGAAGCGTCCGTGCGGTCGCGAGGAGGTGGTTCAGTTGCTCCAGCTCGCAAGCGATCTGCTTGCGCAATTTACGCGACACGCGCTAGCTCTCCTTCCTCCCGCAAGTAACGGGTGAAAGGAGTGTCATCCTCGAGGTCAACCAGATCCAGGTTCCTCCTGCCGAGCGCCGTGTGCGCATCCGCCATGGCCTTGAAGAAGACTCGCGCCGGGAGGCCGACCACGGCCAGGTCGATGTCCGAACCTTCTCGCAGCTTGCCTTGGGCGGCCGAGCCGAACAGGTACACTTCGCGCGCTCCAGCAGCCTTCAGGGCCGCCGCCGCCCGCAGGATGGCTTCCCGCAAGTCTTCCCTGAGCCCGCTCAGGCTGTCCAGACCAAGCTCCATACTGCTTATGATACGCTCCGCGGCGCGGCGACGGGTCGGTGCGTACCCGGTGGTGGTGCTGTGGGACAGGCCGGGGTGTCCACGGGGGGACACCCAAGCCTGTCCCAAATCCCTAGCGGCGCTGGGCTTCGGCTTCGAGGGCTTCCAGCACTTTGCCGGCTTCGGCCCACTTGCCTTGCGCGGCCAGATCGCGGTAGCGCCGCAGATGCTGGCGGATGCTCTCAATGCGCTGCTCGAGGGCCGCCGTCGCGGCCGGGGACGGCGTTCCGGCCGCCGGAGCCGCCGCCACTCCAGGTTTGGCTGCCGGCGGGGCCGCGCCGCGCATCAGCCGCGCCAGCTCGTCCAGCGCCTGATCGTAGGTGTCCGTGTAGATCAGGTCGTTGCCGACCGCCAGGGCCACCTTCTTCAGTTGCGGCATGCGCGCCTCGGCCGCCTGGATGTAGATGGGCTGCACGTACACGAAGGTGTTGGCCACCGGCAGCACCAGCATCTGCCCGCGCAGCACCTGGGAACCTTGCTGGTTCCACAGGGTCAGGTCCTTGGCGATGTTCTGGTCCTGGTTGATGCGCGCCTCGATCTGCATGGAGCCGAACATCAGCTCCTGCTTGCTGAGCTGAAGTACCACCATCTCCCCCAGCTTGTCGCCGTCGCAGCGCGCCACCATCAGCCCGATCATGTTGTCCTTGTTGCGCGGGGTGAAGGGAATGATCAGCATGAACTCGGCTTGGTCCTCCCCCGGCAGACTGGCCACCACATAGGCGGGGGCCAGCTCCTGGGGCCGGCCGGTGGTTCCCTGGGTGGTGCGCGGCAGGTCCCACAGGTCTTCCTTGTTGTAGAAGGCCTGCGGGTCCCGCATGTGGAAGGTGCGGTAGATCTCGGCCTGCACCCGGAAGTAGCGATCGGGATAGCGGGCGTGGGCCCGCAGATCCGGGGGCATGGCGGAGGCCGGCTGGAACAGTTGCGGGAACAGCCGCTGGTAGGCCCGGATGATGGGATCCGCAGGGTCGAAGATGTAGATGTGGACGGTCCCGTCGTAGGCGTCCACGGTGGCCTTGACGGCGTTGCGCATGTAGTTGAGCACGCCCGCGCCCGCCAGGCTGAGGCGGTAGGAATAGGGGTGCGCCGCCGAGGTGGTGTAACCGTCCACGGTCCACACCAGCCGCCCCTGATCGGTCAGCACCAGGTAAGGATCCTCTTCCCAGGTGATGAAGCGCGCCAGCGCCTGCAAGCGCTGCCGCACGTGGCGCCGGATCATCATGCGGCTGTCCGGCTTGAGATAGCCGGTGAGCAGGATGTTGAAATCCCCCTGGGCCAGGGCCGCGGCGATGCGCACCGGCCACGAGGAGGCCGGGAACCCGCCTCTGCCCTCGTAGCGGGAAAAGATGTTCTCCGCGCCCGAGGGGTAGTTGAACTCCGGCAGCTCGGTGCGCACGAAGACCGGCTCATGCACCACCTCGCCGTAGTAGATCTCGGGCCGGGTCAGCTTCAGGCTCGCGGTCCTCACCACGGGCGGGGCGTCCTGCACGAACAGGTGCGGCAGGCCGTCGGCGGTGATGCGGTTGGCTTCCGCCATCACCATGCCGTAGCCGTGGGTGTAGATGAAGTGCGGGTTGATCCAGCGGGCCCGCGCGTCGGGCAACTGCCGGATGTCCAGCTCGCGCGGCGTAAGCATCACCTGGCGAAGCTGCCCGTCGATTACGTAACGGTCCACGTCGGTGTCCGCAAAGCGATAGTAGGGCCGCAGCGCCTGAATCTGGGTCACCGTGTCGTGGAACGCCCGCCAGTCCCACAGCCGCACGTTGTCGAACAGCGCCCGGTGCTGGGCCGGGTCGAAGCGCCCGTCCAGCTTGGCCTCGGAATCCATCTCCCGGACTCTTCCTTCCAGCCCATAGGCGGCCCGGGTGGCCTTGATGTGCGTGTCGATGAAGTTCCGCTGGATGGAGATCTCGTTCGGCCGCACGTAAATGGCGTTCACCGCGGGCGGCAGGCCGGCCCGCAACACGAGGGCCAGGGCCATGGCCGCGGCCAGCTTCCAGCGCCCCAGACCGAGCAGCAGGGCGGCGGCCAGGCAGGCCACGATGACCAGCCATTGCAGCGGCAGGGCCACGTTCAGGTCCACCCAGTCGATGCCCACCATGAAGCCGTGGTCGTTCCACACCATCTCGTAACGGCCCAGGAAGAAGCGGAAGGCCACCGCCAGCAGCAGCACCGCGCCTACGCCGCGCAGGAAGCGCGACTCCAGCGCTCCCTCCAGCCGCAGGAGGCTGACGTCCAGTTGGCCCTCCTGTTGCAGCTCCGCGATCTTGTCCTTCAACTGCCAGCCCCGCGCTGTCAGCCAGTAGACCATGGCGGCGGCGATGGCCAGTCCCAGCAGGTAACTGCGCAGCAGCCGGTAAAAGGGCAGGTCGAACAGGTAGAACCCCAGCGGCTGGTTGAACACCGGATCGTGCCAGGCCGAAGCCTCCGCCGGCAGACTCCGCCCGCCGAGGTACCGCATCACCGTCCAGGTGTCGATGGTGCCCGCCGCCACCACGATGCCGATGAGCAGCAGCACCAGCGTGGAGATGCGGGCGTACATGCGGTGCGCCCCCAGCCGCGTCCCCACGAACCGCAGCGAGCGCGCGTGCGCCACCCACACCGTCGCGAACGCCACCAGCGCCGCCGCCGTCACCGGCAGAATGCTGTATAGCAGGATCGAGATCCAGGTGGGCACCTGCTCCATCTCCCGCCACCACTGGTACTCGATCACGTAGCGCGCCACCGTCCGCGCGCTGGCGATCACCACCAGCAGAAGCACTACCAGCAGCACCCAACGCCCCTGCTTTCGAGACTCGCCGCCGCGGCTCAGCCGCGGAAATCCGGGGAATTCCTGATCAGCCATGACGCCCTTCTCCTCTTGCCGTTTGCCTTCTAGGTTCTGCCCTCGCCCAGCCGCCTACCGCTGCCAGACGATCCGCCCGCCCACCACGGTGGCCACCGGCGCACCGCGGAACTTCCGCCCGTCGAAGGGCGAGTTGCGAGCCTTGCACAAGGACCTGTTCACATCGTAGGTCCACTCCACATCCGGATCAAAGATGGTCACATCAGCCGCCATCCCGGCGCTGAGCCGGCCGCGGCTGGCCAACCCCAGGATCCTGGCCGGACCCAGGGTGAACAGCTCCACCAGCCGCATCAGCGGAATCCTTCCGGAGTGCACCAGCACCTGGAGCGCCACCGCCAGCGCGGTCTCCAGCCCGATCACCCCATGGGGGCAACGCTCGAACTCCTGCATCTTTTCGCTGCCCGGGTGGGGCGCGTGATCCGTGGCGATGGCGTCCACCACTCCGGCGGCCACACCGTCGGCCAGCGCCGCCACGTCCTGGCGCGAGCGCAGCGGCGGCCGCATCTTGTAGTGGCTGTCGTAGGGGATCATGTCCGCGTCCGCCAGAGCCAGGTGGTGCGGCGTCACCTCGCAGCTCACCGGCAGGCCCCGGGCCTTGGCCTCCCGGATCAGCTCGAGCGACCGCCGCGTCGAGACGTGGGCGGTGTGATAGCGCGCGCCGGTCACCTCGACCAGCAGCAGGTCGCGCGCCACCATAACGTCCTCGGCGCAGCCCGGGCTTCCTTTCAACCCCAGCCGCGTCGATTCCAGGCCCTCGTGCATGTCGCCGCCGGCGCTCAGCTCCAGATCCTCGCAGTGGTCGATCACCGGCAGGTCGAAGACCCGCGCGAACTCCATGGCCCGCCGCATCACGCGCGAGTTCATCACCGGTTTGCCGTCGTCGGAGATGGCCACCGCGCCGGCGTTCTTCATGGAACCGATGGCGGCCAGCTCCTGGCCGGCGCTGTTCTTGGTGATGGCCCCGATGGGAAACACGTTCACCACGGCGGAGCGGGCGGCCCGCTCGAGGACGTAGCGCGTCACCGTGGCGTCGTCGTTCACCGGCTGAGTGTTGGGCATGGCGCACACGCTGGTGAAACCTCCGCCCGCCGCGGCCCGCGAACCGGTCTCGATGGTCTCGGCGTGCTCGAAGCCCGGCTCCCGCAAGTGCACGTGCATGTCGATGAACCCCGGCGCCACCACCAGGCCCGTGGCGTCGAACAAGGTGGCCGCGATGGCGTGCAGATTCTGTCCGACCCGCACCACGTAACGGTCGCGGATCAGGATGTCCGCCACCTGGTCATGACCCGTCTCCGGGTCCATCACGCGCCCGTTCTTAATCAGCAGTTTTGCCATGGCCGCCCAGTATCCGCTCCAAAACCGCCATCCGCACCGCCACGCCGTTTTCCACCTGGCTCAGGATGACCGACTTCTGCGAGTCGGCCACCTCCGAGGAGATCTCCCGGCCCCGGTTGATAGGCCCCGGATGCATCACCAGGACGTCCGGCCTGGCCAGGTCCAGGTGTTCCAGGCGCAGGCCGTAGAACTGGAAATACTCGCCGCCCGGGAAGAAGGCTTCGTGCTGCCGCTCCAGTTGGACGCGCAGCATCATGATCACGTCGGCGTCCCGGATGGCCTCCCGCATGTCGTAGGTGATGCGCACCCCGGGCGCGATGCGCGCCAACTCCGGCGGCGCCAGCGAGGCCGGCCCGCACAGCACGAGGTCCACCCCGAACTTCGACAGCAGGTGGATGTTGGAGCGGGCCACCCGGCTGTGCGCGATGTCGCCGATGATGGCCACGCGCAGGCCTTCCAGCGAGGGCCGCTGATCCAGAATGGTGCGCGCGTCCAGCAGCGCCTGGGTGGGGTGTTCGTGCGTGCCGTCGCCGGCGTTGATGATGGGCGTGGCCAGGTGCCGCGCCAGAAAATGCGGCGCGCCCGAGGCCGCGTGGCGCATCACAATGGCGTCGGGGTGCATGGCCGCCAGCGTGTTCAGGGTATCCACCAGCGATTCCCCCTTGGACACGCTGGAGCCCGCCGCGGTGATGGACACCGCGTCCGCGCCCAGGCGCTTGGCCGCGATCTCGAAGCTGGTGCGCGTGCGCGTGGAGGCCTCGAAGAACAGGTTCACGATCAGCTTGCCCTTGAGCACGTCCAGCCGCTTGTAGGTGTGGTTCTCGAACGGCTGAAAGTCGCGGGCGCGGTTCAGGATGGCCTCGATCTCGGAGCGCTCCAACCCCTCGATCCCCAGCAGTCCCGCCATAGCTCCTTCCCCTCAGTCCACTTTCTCGACCAGCAGCACCTTGTCCACCTGGTCGATCTCCTTGAACTTCACCTCGATGATCTCACGGTCGGTGGTTTGCACGGCGCGGCCCACGAAGCGCGCCTCGATGGGCAGCTCGCGGTGCCCCCGGTCGATCAGCACCAGCAACTGCACCCGCGCCGGGCGCCCGTGGTCAAACAACGCATCCAGCGCCGCCCGGACGGTCCGGCCGGTGTAGAGCACGTCGTCCATCAGGATGATGTCCTTGCCCGCCACCGGGAAGCTGATCTCCGTGGCGTTGAGCACCGGCTGGTTGGAGATGGTGGTCAGATCGTCCCGGTACAGGGTGATGTCGAGGATGCCCACCGGGATGTCGCGGGCTTCCAGCGAGTTGATTCTGGCGGCCAGCCGCTGGGCGATGGGCACGCCCCGCCGCCGTATGCCGATGAAGGCCACGCGGTCCAGGTCGTCGCTTCGCTCGAGCACTTCATGCGCCAGGCGGACCAGGGTGCGCTCGATTTCCGAGGCGCTCATCAACTGTGCTTTCTCGCGGGTCTCACTCATGCCGGCCTCTTCGATCGCTTCAGGGTAGCATACCAGCGCCCGCTCCAACCTGCCGGGCCGGCGGCGGGAGAGTCACAAACGAAGTGCAACTCGATCACGACTGTTCTCAATGGGATCGCGGCCTTCCCTTACGGGGTGCCGCACACGCCAGGCTTATCCTGGTGCCAGAAGAGTGGCTCGCTGGCCGAGCAGTCACCTACCGAGGCCCCGCGCGGGACTGTCCTAGGGAGTGTAAAACCCGAGCACGCGGGAGAAGCGTACGTCCCAGGCCGCCAAAAGGCTGCTAAACGCGGCAGCCAGGGACCGGTCCCTACGCACTGGCAAGCATCACCGACCCCTCCACACCCCCCTCGCGCCTTCGTGCGCCCTCACTCCGCCGGGCATCCGAGACGGCTCATGCAGTCGTCAACGGGAATACCTTTTCGCTGTGCAGCAGCTCGCTGGCGTAAGCGAGGCAGGCCCTGATGTCGTCAGCCGTAAGGTGCGGGTAACTGGCCAGGACTTGCTCCTGCGTCCACCCGTTGGCCAGCAGTTCGATCACGAATTCCACGGAGATACGGGTACCGCGGATGACCGGCTTGCCCACCAGCACCTTCGGGTCAATCGTGATCCGTTCCTCCCAGCGCATAGCTTCACCATACCAGATCCCCTCCCGAGCCGGCCCGCCCGTGGACCCCCTGGAGGCGCTACGCTCGGAGTGAGGAAGCCATGTACGCCCGACTCCGCCTGCTCTGCTGCTGCCTGATGATGGCGCTGCCCGCAGCGGCGCTCGCCGCCGGGAAGCCCCGGCTGATCGTGCTGACCGACATCTCGAACGAGCCGGACGACGAGGAATCCCTGGTCCGCCTGCTGGTGTACGCGAACGAGTACGAGATCGAGGGGCTGATCGCCACCACCTCGGTGTGGCTGCGCGACAAGATCCGGCCGGACCTGATCCGCCAGGGCGTGGAAGCCTACGGCCAGGTCCGCGACAACCTGCTGCGCCACGCGCCCGGTTTCTCCCGCGCCGAGGACCTGCTGGCGAGCATCAAGAACGGCTCGACGAGATTCGGAATGGAGGGAGTGGGCGAGGGCCACACGAGCGACGGCTCGCGGCACATTATCGAAGTGGTGGACCGGCCCGATCCGCGGCCGGTGTGGGTGGCGGTGTGGGGGGGCGCCAACACGCTGGCTCAGGCGCTTTGGGACGTCAAGTACACGCGGTCGCCCGAGGAGCTGAGCCGCTTCGTGGCGAAGCTGCGCGTCTACACCATCTCCGACCAGGACAACTCGGGGCGCTGGTTGCGCATCACTTTCCCGGACTTGTTCTACATCGTCAGCCCCAGCACGGTGGATTCCGGGGAGTACTACCTTTCGACCTGGTCCGGCATCTCCGGCGACCGGCGCTACCAGAACGGCCCCATGCAGGACTTCGAGCTGGTGGACAACCCCTGGCTGATACGAAATGTGATCGAGGGGCACGGCCCGCTGGGAGCGCTCTATCCCAAACTGGCCTACATCATGGAAGGCGACACGCCCAGCTTCCTCAACCTCATCGGCAACGGCCTGGCGGGGCACCTGAGGCCGGACTACGGCGGCTGGGGCGGGCGCTACGAGTTGCGTCAGTCATACGGCGAGACGCGGCCCATCTACACCAACAGCCGCGACACCGTCATCCTTAAGGACGGCCGCAGCCATACGTCTAACCAGGCCACCATCTGGCGCTGGCGCGAGGCTTACCAGCACGACTTCGCCGCGCGCATGGACTGGTGCGTGCTTCCCCGCGAGAAGGCCAACCACCCGCCTTCGGCGGTGGTCAACGGCATTTCCGGTAAGGATGTCATTGAGATTGACGCCCAGCCGGGACAGGTGGTCCGGCTCTCGGCGGAGGGCAGCAGCGATCCTGACGGCGACCGCATCAGTTGCCGGTGGTTCCAGTATCCCGAGGCGGGGACTTCCCGCGCGCGGATCGAGTTGGAAACCCCAGCCACATCGCGGACCGCTTTCACGGCGCCCGCGGCGGATCAGCCTGGCACAGTCCACGTCATCCTCGAGCTCCGCGACAGCGGCGAGCCGGCTCTGTACGCCTACCGCCGCGTCATCGTGCGGGTGCGCAGCCTGGAAGCTTTCCCGGGAACCACGCCGACGCTCGACGGCGTCCTCTCGCCGGGTGAGTGGGACGACGCCACCACCTTCACGGGACCTCCGGACTGGGTTCCGCAGTTCACGCCCACCACCGACCCCAAGGACCTCTCGCTGCGGGGCTGGGTGAAACACGACGGCAAGCGGCTCTACTTCGGCTTCGATGTCACCGACGATGTGCTGTACGGCATCGACACGCCGCGCTGGCTGCCGGACAACAACCCGCAGGCGCACGAGCTGACGCCGCAGGGCTTCCCCTGGTTCGGCGACATGATGGAGCTGCTCATCAACGCCACCAACCGCTGGCGCGGGGAGGAGACCGCCCGCGGCGACGGCTCTTCCTGGCAGATGGTGTGCAACCTGACCAAGTCGCGGCTGCACGGCATCGGGACGGGCGGCCTGATGGAGGGGGAGCCGCGGCGCGATCCGCGGGCCTGGGCCACTTACCAGAAGTGGATACTGAGCGGCGCGCAGCAGGCCGTGGCCAAGCCCAAGAGCGGAGGCCGGGGCTACGTGATCGAGTGGGCGGTGAGCTTCGACCCGTGCCTGGAAGTCGAGCCTGGGCGTTTCTACTCGACCGCCCTGGGTGACCGGCCCATGGGCCTCAACATCGCGCTCGGCGACCTGGACGAGAAAGAGCGCGGCGCCGGAAACTTCGGCAACTTCCACCACGAGGACTGGTTCTCGGGGGCGCGCAACGTCCGCACGCAGTTGCGCCACTGGGGCACGCTGTGGATGCGGGCCGCGCCGCGGTGACGCCGTTACCGGCCCACGGCGACCAGGCGGACCGGACCCAGCAGGCCGGAAGGCTCCGGCTTGATCTTGTCCATGTCGGCCTCGCGCACCGGCGAATCCAGCCAGGCCTGCATCCCGTTGCGCGCGGGCACTACCGGCAGGGGCTTGCAGTCGCCGAAATCGAGCGTCCACTCCAGGCCGCCGCGCAGTAGGGCGGCTCTCCAGAGCCGGGGTGCCCACTGGGCCCCGACCTCCAGGTCGGCCAGGTGCCGGCCAGGAGGCCGGTGCGCGGCCGTAGACGCCCGCTTTCCGCCAGGGGGCGCCCGGTCGCCGCTCGGAACCCGATTCCGAGCCACACGCGTAAGCAAGTGGTCCTGCTGTTGTTGTAACGGTATCTCTGTTGCAGGACACTAGGTGTATACTGGCATCGTCCTGAAGTCACGGGCGGGGAGGAGATCCACATGGCGATGACGCGACGCCATTTCTTCCGGGCGGCCTGGGCCATGCCTGTCGGCGCCTCGCTGGCTCGCTACCAAGCCCTGGCCGCCCCAGCGCGGGGCCAGGTCAAGATCACGCGCCTCACCGCTCTGGCGACCAGGCGGCTGACGCTGATCCGGATCGACACCGACGCGGGCGTCACCGGCTATGGTCCCTGCGGCGGCAATGGCCCCTTCGCCCGAAACGTGATCGCCGGCCTGGAAGGCGGGCGGCTCCCCCACCTGGGCCTGCTGGGCAAGGACCCCCTGGCCATTCAGGTCCACTTCCACAACCTCTTTTATGCCTACCCCCAGCGCGGGCGCCAGGTGCGCGTGTTGAGCGGCATCGACATCGCCCTGTGGGACCTGGCGGGGA
>VFZS01000111.1 GCA_016871095.1 Acidobacteriota bacterium | reverse complement strand
TCGAAGAGACCTCGGAAGGCTGCCGCTGAGGGACCAGGCCCGCGTTAGGGCTGCTCTGGTTGCGATGCAGCAGGACCCCTTCTCTGGGGACCTCGCACGCCTCAAGGCGCAGCCTGCTGCCTGGGGTCGCCGGGTCGGGAGCTACCGTATCTTCTACGACCTTTACCCCAGGCAACTACTGATCGTGGTTACCGCCATCCTACGTCGAACCTCCACCACCTACTGACCGCAAGTTGGCCCCGTGCTGTCGCGCCGCCGGAGCCGCGCGGGGACGACCGGCTTACACGGTCCTGGCCGGGGCGGCGGGGATGTCGGCCAGCGGCGTGCCGTGGCCCGGGCCGTCGAGCTTCTGGCAGGGCTGCTTGCGACGGGCCAGGTGCAGGTAGTCCAGCACCAGGCGGCGCTTGAGGTGCTGGATGGCCTTGGCCGGATCCACGCCCTTCGGGCAGGCCCTTGAACACTCTCCCGCGAAGTGGCAGCGGAAGGCGCCGTGGCGGCTGCCCGTCTGCTGGTTGCGCTCGCGCCGCCCGTCGTCGCGGGTGTCCAGGTTGTAGCGCTGTGCGGCCGCGAGGGGCATAGGCCCCAAATACCTCACGTCGGTGGCCAGCGTAGGACAGGCGGCCATGCAGCAGCCGCACTTGATGCAGTAGGTGAACTGGAGATAAGCCTCCAACTCCTCGGGGGACTGGTAGAATTCACCGGCCGGATCGTTGAGCTCGGCTTCATCCGCGCGCACGATGTAGGGCCGGATGGAGCGGTGCTTCTCCAGCATGGTCATCAGGTCCGGGACCAGGTCGCGGACGATGCTGAAGTTGGGCAGCGGCCCCACGGTCAGGTCGGTCTGGGCGATGTGCAGGATCTGGGTGTTGCAGGCCAGGGTGGGCCGCCCGTTCAGGAGCATGCCGCAGGAGCCGCACACTCCCATGCGGCACGAGAAGCGCCAGGCCAGCGAGGCATCCAGGTTGTCCTTGATGTAGTGCAGGCCGTCCAACACGGTCATGCCTTCGCGCACGATCAAGGCATAGGTCTGCACGTAGGGCCGCTCGTCGCGCTCGGGGTTGTAGCGGGTGACGTGGAAGTTGACTTGCCGCACGGTGTGCTTGCTTTCCGGCATGGTTACCCCCTGGCTCCCGCGATGGCGTGCGCGGCGAAGGCCGCCCACGCGCCCAAACCGAACAATCCTGCGCCCAGCACGAGGAGAACCGTCGTGACGGCTTTCTCCAGGGCCGGCTTCAGCGTCAGCTCGAACAGGATGGTTCTCAGGCCGTAGAGCCCGTGGTAGAGCGCCGCGCCAAGCAGCAGCACATAGGTAAGAGTGAAGAACAGCTTGCCATCCCGGAACAGGCTGTTCTCTTTGGAGACCGCCCCGCCGGCCTCGGGGGCGAACAGGTGCGTGATGCCGCCCGTATGCATGATGAGCATATGCAGGCCCAGCAGGAAGAGGATCAGCACTCCCGCGGCCATGTGCCAGGTCCAATACTTGGTTTCGCGCATCGGTCCTCCTAGTGGGCCAAACCCAGGAACTCGTAGCCGCCGGCGGCCACCAGCACCGCCGCCAGGATCATCACGGCGATGAGCAACGGCCGCTGGACGTTCAGCGAAGTCTTGTAGGGATACACCGGCTCGATGGGTCTGCCGACCGCGAACCCGAGTTCCACCAGCACCAGGCGGATCCCGTTGAGGGCGTGGTAGGCGAACGCCACGAAGACCAGGAACTCCCCGAACTTGAAGGCGGGCTGGTCGAAGAACTCGCCTGGGAGCCACAGGTAGGTGCCGGTGGCGCGCAGGCTGGTTACGCAGATGTGCATCAGGAAGTACGCCAGAATGCCCAGGCCGGTAAGGCGGTGGAGGATGTAGGCATAGCGCTCGATGCCCCAGCGCCCGCCGCCGAGCCACCCCCACAACCCGAGCCGGTTATCGTGTCTGTTGATTTCGGCCATTATCCAACACCTCCGCTTGCCCGCTCCGCCTTAATACTTGCGTTCGACCGGCTTCCAGGCGGTGATTGTCACGGGCTTGTATTCCAGCTTCGGCGCGCCGCCGGTCCAGTACACCATGGAGTGTTGCAGGAACTTCTCGTCGTCGCGCCTGGGGAAGTCCGTCCGGGAATGCGCGCCGCGGGATTCTTCGCGGGCCAGGCCCGCAAACAGCAGCACCTCGGCCAGCTCCAGCATGTTCTCGGTCTCCAGCGCCTGAAGAAGGTTGGAGTTGTAGACGCGGCTCTTGTCCTGAATGGAGATTCTGCGGAAGCGCTCCCGCAACCCGCGAATCTTCTCCAGACCCTCCCGCATGGACTCCCCGGTGCGGTAGACGCCAGCGTGCCGGTCCATCAGGGTCCGCAGCTCGCGGCGGATATGCGCCGGGTTCTCCGTCCCGCTCTGGCGGAGCAGACCGCCGAAGACGCGCTGCTCTTCGTCGCGGGCCTTGGCTTCCGGCAGCGCGCTCAGCTTGGGATCCTGCGCCAGGTACTTGGCGATCTCGGTGCCCGTGATCCCGCCCCACACCAGGCACTCCGCGGTGGAGTTGCAGCCCAGGCGGTTGGCCCCGTGCATGGAGTGACAGGCCACCTCGCCGGCCGCCCAGATGTTCTCGACCCTGGTTCGCCCGTCGATGTCGGCCTCGATGCCGCCCATTGAATAGTGCGCCACGGGCCGTATGGGGATAGGCTCGGTGATGGGGTCGATGCCCAGGAACTTGATACATACCTCCCGGATCAAGGGCAGCCGCTTGTTGATGCGCTCGGCGCCCAGGTGGGTCAGGTCGAGCTGAATGTAGTCCAGCCCGTCGGGCCCCGGGAAGCCGCGTCCCTCCAGGATTTCCGTCATCTCGGAGCGGGAGACAATGTCGCGCGGCGCCAGCTCCATCATCTTGGGCGCGTACTTCTCCATGAAGCGCTCGCCCCGGTTGTTGCGCAGGTAGCCGCCCTCGCCCCGGCAGCCTTCCGTCATCAGGATGCCCGAGGGCACCAGCCCGGTGGGGTGAAACTGGAGAAACTCCGGATCCTCCAGGGGCAGGCCCGCGCGGTAGGCGATGGCGTGCCCATCGCCGGTGACCGTCTGCGAGTAGGTGGTGAAGCCGTACAGGTTGCCCAGCCCGCCGGACGCGATCAGAAGGGCCTTGCCACGCAGGATGTAGAACTCGCCGGTGGGCGCGTCGAAGAGGGTGAGGCCGGCGAAGCGCCCGTCCTCCAGCAGCATGGAGGTGACGAAGCACTCGTCATAGCGGGTGAAGCTGCGGTACTTGAGCAGGTTGTCGTAGAGGGCCTGCATCTCGAAGAAGCCGGTTTTGTCAGCGGCCATGCAGGCCCGCGGGAAGGAATGCCCGCCGAAGGGACGCTGCATGATGCGGCCATCCTCGCGGCGCGACCAGGGTACTCCCCAGTGCTCCAGAAGGCGGATCTCGTCCGGCGAGGTATTGACGAAGCGAAAGACGGTGTCCTGATCCGCCAGGAAGTCGGAGCCTTTCACCGTGTCCCAGGCGTGCAGCTCGAAGCTGTCGCCCTCCTCGGGACGCATCACCGCGCCGGTACCCCCTTCCGCGCACACGGAGTGCGAGCGCATGACCTGCACTTTGGAGACGATGCCGATGTCGGCGCTGCCCCGCGTCCGGATGCAGAGCTCGACGGCGGCGCGCAGCCCGGCCAGTCCGGTTCCCAGAATCAGGACATCATGAGCGATCTGCTGCACGATACCTCCGTTGCGGCGTCCCGCCGCAAGTCCCACATTATATGCCAAGCCGCCGGCTTACAGCGTCCAGTCACCAGGCGGCCCGGCGCGGTCCAGGTGCTTGTAGTAGCCCAGGTCGGCGCCGGCAAGCAACTTGGTGGCGAACAGGATCTGCCCGGTGTGCTGGGCGAAGTGTTCGAGGACGTGGAGGACGGCCTCCAGCCTGGTGACGTCGTAGTTCTGGATGACCACGCGCTCGGCCAGGCGCTCGGGCGTGAGCTTCTCGATCACCGCCACGGCTTCGCCGAGGGTGGCCTCGAGGCGTTCCGCCAGTTGCTTACTCGTGGGACCGCCGCGGGCGGCGAACTCCTCCGCGCGCCGGCGCACATCCGCCGCTCCGCCCACGCCGTGGATGATCCACTGGCGCACGTTGCCGCACAGGTGCAGCGCCAGATTGCCCACAGCGTTCGAGCTCTCGTTTCCGCGCAGCCAGATCTGCTCCTCGGTGAGCCTGCCGAGGCAGTCCACGATGCGGCCGGCGAGCTGCCGCAGCTTGGCCGCGCACCATTCCAGGAGGACGCCTTCCAGTGCCGGAGCCATGCTCAGGAGTATAGCCCAATCCCCTCGCCGCACTTGCGAGGTATACTGCCCTTTACGGAGTCTGAACATGAGGCGCACCATTTTGGCATTTGTGTTGGCGGCCGCCAGTGTGGCCGCCCAGTCTTTCACCGGCACGATTCTGGGGACCGTCAAGGACACCACCGACGCGGTGGTCCCCAACGCCGCCATCACCGTCATCAACATGGGCACCAACGCCCGCGCCGAGGCTCGCTCGGACGCCAACGGCAACTACGCCGTGCCGCTGCTGCCCCCCGGCCAATACAGAATCCAGGCCGAAGCACCGGGGTTCAAGCTGGCCGTGCGCGAGGGACTGGTCCTGCAAGTGCAGCAGCAGGCCCGGGTGGACCTGGTGCTGACGGTGGGCGCCCTGAGCGAATCGGTGGTGGTGACCGCCGACGCGCCGCTGCTGGAATCCACCACCTCGACCATCGGCAAGGTGGTGGACAACCGGCGCATCATGAGCCTGCCGCTGAACTCGCGCAACGTCTACTCGCTGATCTACCTGACACCCGGCGTGGCTGGCAGCATCGGGAACAACTACAACAGCCTGAGCTACGCCATCAACGGAGCGCGCTCCTCGATGATGGACACCATCATCGACGGCGTCACCGGCTCTCACCCCACGGTGCAGGGCTACACTGGCATTTCGGTGTTCCCCTCGGTGGACGCCATCGACGAGTTCAAGGTGCAGGCCCAGAACTTCTCGGCCGAGTTCGGCCGCAGCGCCGGCAGCGTGCTGAACGTGGTGTACAAGTCCGGCGCCAACCAGTTGCACGGCAGCGTGTACGAGTTTCTGCGCAACTCGGTGCTGGACGCCAACAACTTCTTCGCCAACCGGCTCAACCAGCCGCTGGCCAGCTTCAAGCGCAGCCAGTTCGGGGGGATGCTGGCCGGTCCCGTCCTCCAGGACAAGCTCTTCTACATGGTCTCGTTCGAAGGCCTGCGGCAGCGCAGCTTCTCCTCGGCCACGACCACCGTGCCCACGGATCTGGAGCGGCGGGGCGACTTCTCGCAGACCCTGGCGTCCAACGGGCAATTGATCCGCATCTTCGACCCCTTCACTACGCGGCCCAATCCGGCCGGGGCGGGTTACATTCGCGACGCCTTCCCCGACAACCGCATTCCGGCCACGCGCTTCGACCGGGTGGCGGTCAACGCCCTGAAGTACTACCCCGTGGCGAACACGGCGGGGCATCCGGTCACCAAGCAACAGAACTATTACAGCAGCGGCTCGCGGCGGCTGAACACGGACAACTACGACTTCCGGGTGGACCGCAACATCGCCAGCAACAAGCGCTTCTTCGCGCGCTACTCGCACCGGCTGGTACGGGACTACCCGGCGTCGTTTGTGCCGCCGGAACTCAGCATCGCGGAGGGGCGAATCAACGAGGAGAACCGGGCGCGCAACGCGGTGGCCGACTACACCCACACGCTCTCGCCCGCCACCATCCTGACGGTGCGCTTCGGCTTCGCGCGCACCCTGTACGTGCACGCCAACCAGGGGCTGGGCTTCCTGCCCTCCAGCCTGGGGCTGCCTAAGGATATCGACGCGGCGGTGGACCGCCAGATGTTCCCGCGCATCGGCGCCTCCGGCTATGCGAACCTGGGCGGCGGCGACCACCGCTGGAACGCCTTCAACAGCGGCACCGGGCTGGCCAACGTAACCCACATCCGCGGGGCCCACTCGCTCAAGATCGGGTACGAAGGCCGGCTCATCCGGGTGCCCAACTGGGAAGCCCGCAGCGCGGGGACCTTCAACTTCTCGGCCGGCTTCACCCAAGGGCCCGACCCCAACCGGGCCAGCTCGACGGCGGGCAACAGCGCCGCCTCGTTGTTGCTGGGCACGGGCACCACCGGCAACACGCTGATCCAGGCCTGGAAGAACGTGGCCGCGCAGAGCTACTACCACGCCGGCTACATCCAGGACGACTGGCGCGTCACCTCGAAGCTGACCCTCAACCTGGGGCTGCGCTACGACCTTGAGACGCCGCGCACCGAGCGCTACAACCGCATGAACTACTTCGACGCGGCGTCCGCATCCCCGCTGGCCCGCATCACGCCCCAATTCCCGAATCTCACTGGCGGAGTGGTGTTCGTCGGCGTGGACGGGCGCAGCCGGCACCAGTATCTGTGGGACACCAACAATGTCGCCCCACGGCTGGGCTTGGCCTATCAGCTCACCAAGCGGACCGTGATCCGTAGCGCCTACGCCCACATCTTCGGCCCCTCGCCGCAGCAGGCCCACGGCACCGTCGGCCCGATGGGTTTCCGCACTGAAAACCTGTGGGTCACTACGCTGGACGGCATAACGCCGTACAACCTGCTGGCCAACCCGTACCCGCAGGGATTCAGGCCCCCGCCGGGGGCCGCCGAAGGGCTGCTCACTCAGACGGGTTCCACCCTCCAGTCCCCCTTGCGGAACACCATCACACCTTACTCCATGCAGTGGAACTTCAGTATCCAGCGCGACCTGCCGGGCCAGGTGATGCTGGAGACCGCCTACGTGGGAACGCGCGGCCTGCAACTTTCGCGCAACGCCGAGAGCGGCCTCAGTCTCAACCAGTTGTTGCCCGAGCACATGGCCCTGGGCTCGAAGCTCAACGAGCTGGTGGACAATCCCTTCGCCACCTCGGTGAACCGGGGCGTGCTGGTGGGACCCCGGATCGCGCGGGCGCAGCTCTTGCGGCCGTATCCGCAGTTCACCGACGTTATCCCGCTGTACTCGAGCGGCTCGTCCTCCACCTACCACTCTCTGCAAGTGACTCTCACCAAGCGGCTCACGCACGGCTTGCAGGTGGATGGCTCCTACACCTGGGCCAAGAACATCGACAACGGCATGAGCCACCAGAACAGCTACGACATCCGGGCCGACCGCTCGCTGGTGGATATCGACATCGCGCAGCGGCTGGTGGTGAGTTACATCTACGAGATGCCCTTCGGGCGCGGCAAACGCTACGGCGCCGGCGCGGCCGGCTGGGTCAACTGGCTGCTGGGCGGCTGGCAGATCAATGGCATCACCTCGTTCCAGACCGGCACTCCCCTGAGCCTGAGCGCCAGTAACACCGCCGGACTGTTCAACCCCAAGACGCGCACCAACAACAGCGGGCAGAGTGGCAAGCTGACCGGACCCGTCCACGAGCGCCTCGGCCGCTACTTCGACACCACGGTCTTCAGCCAGCCCGCGCCCTTCACCTTCGGCAACGTAGGCGAGCGGCTACCCGACATTCGCAACGACGGCATCCGCAACTGGGACCTCTCGCTCTTCAAGGAGTTCGTTCCGGTGGAGCGGATCCGGGTGCAGTTCCGCGCGGAGTTCCTCAACGCCTTCAACACGCCGCGCTTCGGCGGCCCCAACACGACCGTGACCTCCAGCTCCTTCGGCGTGATCTCCTCGCAGAGCAACGCGCCGCGGCAGATCCAGTTCGGCCTGAAGCTGCTCTGGTAGGAGGCGCGCGATGCTGCGGAGAACCTGTCTCTTTCTACCCGTCGCGGCGCTGGCCGCGCGCCCGGAGACGCTGCGCGTGATGACCTTCAACGTGCGCTACCCGGCCAAGAGCGACGGGCCCAACATCTGGGAGAACCGCAGGGACCTGCTGGTGGAGACCATTCGCTTGAAGGACCCCGGCATTTTCGGCACCCAGGAGTTGTTCCACGAGCAGGGGCAGTACATCGTCGAGAAGCTCCCGGAGTACGCCTGGTTCGGCCTGAGCCGCCGCGGCAACCAGCAGGACGAGCACATGGGCGTCTTCTACAAGCGGGACAAGCTGCGGCGAGTGGAATCGGGCGATTTCTGGCTGTCGGAAGCGCCCGATGTCCCCGGCAGCATTTCCTGGAACGTGAGCCTGCCGCGCATGGTCACCTGGGGTCTGTTCGAGATCCAGGGCAGCGGGCGGCGCTTCTACTTCTACAACACGCACTTCCCGCACCGCCGGGAAGACGAGCCGGCGCGGCTGAATTGCGCCCGGCTGATCGCCGAGCGGATCGGGAAGCTCCCGCCGCGGGTGCCCTTCATCCTGACCGGGGACTTCAACGCCCCGGCCGGCGGCGAGGTCTACAAGGTGTTGCTGGAGGAGCGGGGACAGGCTACCCTGTCCCCCGGTGGACAGGGCGGCCTGTCCCCGGCTTTGCGGGATGCCTGGACCACGGCAGCGAAGCGCGCCGGCCCGGAAGCCACCTTCAGTGCGTTCAAAGGCAACACGGAGGGGCCGCGCATCGACTGGATCTTCTACCGGGGCGGGCTGAAGGCGCTGGAGGCGGAAACCGTCACCCACAATCAGGACGGACGCTACCCGTCGGACCACTACCCGGTGTTCGCGCTACTCGAGTTCCGCTGAACCGCTCGCTGACGGGGCTGTACTACACTCGGTGAGTCTGTCTGCGTGGCGCGACGATTCTCGGGCCCTCCGGTGGGGCAAGTGTCCACGCTGGGGCGCCCTCTGGGCCGCGGCTATGCCGCGCTGTGTTACCGCGACTGCTCCATGCGCCGGGTCTCGCGCCAGGTGTGCAGCAAGCGGTGGATCACGGTGATGTTGGCCAGCACCGCGATCACCCACAGCACCTGGGCCATGCGGTTGAACAGCGCGCCGATGATGAGCAGCACGATGCGCTCGGGGCGCTCCATGAAACCCGCCTTACATTTGGGAATAAAGTTCTCAGCGCGGGCCCGCGTGTAGCTGACCATCACCGAGCCGGTCATCACCACGGCGGTCAGCACGATGTAGAAGAAGCGGTCGATCGAAGCGTAGTAGACCAGCAGGCCCATCAGCAGGACCAGGTCGGAGTAGCGGTCCACCACCGAGTCGAAGAACCCGCCGAAGGGCGTGACCTGCTGGGTTTCCCGGGCCACCCGGCCGTCCACCATGTCGAAGATGGCAGCCAGGATGATCACGATCCCCGCGGCAAAGAACCTCCCCCGCGCCAGCAGCACGGCGGCCGCGGCGTTGATCAACAGGCCGATGAAGGTCAGGATGTTGGGGTGGATGCGCGAGAGCGCGAGCGCGCGCACGATCAGGCGCATCAACTTGTCGCAGGCGATGCCGATGGCGCGGGTGTAGGTCACCTAAGTACCCAGGTCGTGGATAGTCGTCAGTTTCAGGATTTCCATTTCCCGCACCCCGCCGGGAATGGGGAACTTGACCACGTCGCCCTCTTCCTTGCCCAGCAGCCCCCGTCCGATGGGCGAGGTCGTCGAGATCCAGCCCTTGGAGAGGTCGGTTTCCTCGCTGGCCACCAGCCGGAAGGTGATCTCCTCGTCCTTGTGCAGATCCAGCACCACCACCTCGGAGCCCAGGCCCACGCGGCCGCGCGGGATCCTGGACAGATCCACCATGGCCAGTTCCCCCAGCCGCCGTCTGAGCTGGTTGAGCCGGGCGTTCACGTAACCCTGGCGTTCCTTGGCCGCATGGAACTCCGCGTTCTCGCTCAAGTCGCCGTGCGCCCGCGCCCGCTGGATCTCCTTGGGCAGCTCATTGCGCAACTCGTATTCCAGCGTGGCGATCTCCTCCTCCAGCTTCTTCTTCAGGCTGTCCATGGGAAGGAAACGGCTCCCAGTGAGTCATTATAAACGACGGGGAGATTCGCGGGGCGCGGCTCAGGGACTCTGCCCAGTTATGGTGACGTCGGCCCGCAACTCGCCGGCCTGTATACGGAACCGGTTCGCTCCGGCGACAGGCCCGAGGGTCAGGCTCACCGCGTAGGCGCCGGGCACCTGGCCATCGATGAGCGTGACCAGGCTGACCGTGCCACCCCCGCTGAGGACAGTCACGGTGGGATTGGCGTCCATCAGCGGGACGCCGGACTGCTCGGTGACCCGGAAGATAATGGCATTGCGCAGGAACGCGCTCCGGCTGCCGGTCTCGCGCGCCTGCAACACGGTCAGGTACCGGGGAGTGGTCGAGGGGACCGCGTACCAGTAGGGCACGCGCACCGGCCGCGCCACGCCCGCGGTCCAGATCTGGACAAAGCCGTGGTACTCGCCCGGCTCCAGGGCGGCGGCCGCCAGGCGCAAAGTGACCACCTGGGTAGCGCCCGGCTCCAGTTGCAGGCTGCTGGCGGAGATCGCCGGCGCCGGCCCGGCGCCCAAAGGTCCAATTGTGATGGACAGCTCGGCCGGCGTCTTCCCGATGTTGCCGAGGCTTAGATCCCGGGACATATCGACCGTGCCGCCGCCGACACCGAAGCTCAGCGCGGTGGGGAAGGCGGTCACGGTGTTCTGAAGCGCGGCGGCAAGGTCCAGCGAGCCCGCGCCAACGCGTTGCACGGGAAACGGCTCGCCTTCGGCGAGGGGGGCGAAGGGCGCGGCGCCGTTAATCAGCAGCGACCGATACTGGTTCACCGTCAGGCCCGGACGCGCGGCCTTGAGCACGGCCGCCGCACCCGCCACCACGGGCGCGGCGAAACTGGTGCCGCTCTCGGTGACGTAGCCGGAGGGATCGTACATGGTCTCGCCGTTGGGGTTGGTTCTCTGCGTGGCCAGGTACAGCCAGGTACCCACGGCTACCAGGTCAGGCTTGACGCCCTGGTCCGAATTCGGCCCCCGGCTGGAGAAGGAGGCAATCCGGCGCGGATTGATGGGGAACGGCCCCGGCC
>VFZS01000110.1 GCA_016871095.1 Acidobacteriota bacterium | reverse complement strand
GAGGGCGAGGTCTCAGCAGTTTCGGAGCCAGCAGCAGTTCCCGCCGCCCTAATCCGTTGATGGCCCGGCATTAAGGAAGTCTGCGGCCGATCCGGATTGGTGGGCGCTATTTTCGCACTCGCAGATTTTTCTTGTAGTCTCGGTCTACTTGTAGTATTATTGCAGCAAGATGAACGGGCTACCCAAGGGTCCCGAGGCCGCCCGGCTGCGCCAGCGCAAGTTCGAACTCATCCGCCGGTTCCACCTCCCGGAAGATCTCCTGCCCGGCTGCCTCTCGGTAAGCCACACCCGCTGCGGCAAGCCCACCTGCCACTGCGCCTGTGGCGAGGGGCACCCCGCTTGGTCGCTGACCTTTATGGCCCGCGGCCGTAAGCGCGTCGAACGCATCCCCAGAGCATGGGTGGAACAGGTTGGGCGGCGCGTCCGGGCCGGTCACGAGTTCCAGGACGCCCTTCGGGAAGTCCTCACCGCCAACGCCGAGCTGTTGGTGCTCTGGCGCAAGCAGCAGGCCCTGCGCAAATCGAAAGCTCCATGAAAGGACCCAGCGCCCAGGGGATGCAGAACTACGCCTCCCACTGTCTGGGCCTGAAGTCCTACCTGAACAATCCCGGCGACGGGCGCCGGCAACCCGAGATTCCCGCGCGGGACTTGGTCTGGGCGCTGCTGATCAGCCGCATCCTGCGGGTGTCCAGCTTTCACCATTTGGAGTGGCTGGTGCACTCGCCGGCCCGGCCCGCCCTGGGAGTGGGCCGCACCTTCGGCGATGACGCCCTGGCCTACTTCACCGAGCGACTGGACCCGGATGTGACCCGCCAGGCGCTGGCCGCTGCCCTCCAGCAGGCCAAGCGTAACAAGGCCTTCGAAAACAGCCCCCGCATCGGCCTGGCCCTGGATGGCACCGGGGCCGGATACACCCACAAGTCGCCTTGCTCGCTTTGTCATCCGGTCCAAGACAGCCAGGGCGCGGTGTGTGGTCACCTGCACCACTTGGTCATGATCACGGTGGTGGGGACCGGGCTGACGCTGCCGCTGGACGTCGAACCCTATGGACCCGGCGACAGCGAGTATGCGGCGGGCCAACGGTTGTTGGGACGAGCGGTAGCTCAACTGGGGCCGCGCTTTGCCGACTACGTGGTGGTAGATGGAGCCTTTGCCACCGCCCCCTTTCTGCATGAGGCCGACCGGCTGGGCATACCGGTGGTGGCCCGCTTGAAAGACAACCTGCCTGAACTTCACCGGGCGGTGGAGGCGCGCTTCGCCAACCGGCCTCCCGATTTGGTCATCCAGGATGGGAAGGACCGTGTCGAGATCTGGGACGCGGATGACTTCGATCCCTGGGAAACGCTCCAGTGGCCGAGCGTGCGGGTGTTGCGGTACCGGCAACACAAACCCAACGGCCAGGTCTATGAGGCCGATTGGCTGACCAACTTTCCCCAACGCAAGCTCAACAGTCTGGGTCTTTATCGCATCGCGAAGAGCCGCTGGGAGATCGAGAACCAAGGCTTTAACGACGGCAAGAACCGCTACGGCATGGAGCACCTGTGCCACCATGAGCCCAACAGCATGGTGCTGAACTGGCTGCTGATCCTGCTGGCCCTGGTCATCGAACGGTTGTACCGCCTCCGCTATCTGCATCGCGGCGAGCACGGCGTCCGCACCGCCATGGAATTAAAGAGCTTTCTTTGGATCCGTCTCTGGCTCCCGGGCGGCCTGGACAGCAGTTGAGTACCAGCTTCGCGCTGGGCGATACCTGCCGGGGCTGCTGCTCTTTGACAAACTGAGGGTTGCGAGGAACTAAGCCAGAAGCCCCGTCGCTTTCACCGCGGCGCGGCAAACGCGGTCCCCTCGAATCGCTCAGCGTCGAGATCGCCGATCTCTCTGCCGCCGAAGTTCCGAAACTGCTGCTGGCGCCGACGGCTGGTTGAGCCGGGGGCGTTTCTCTGTTATCCTCGGTGGTTGGGGCCACCCCGAGAGCGCCGAGGCCAGTAGAGGTTTGTCATGTCAGGCCATTCCAAGTGGGCCACTATCAAGCACAAGAAGGCCGCCCTGGACGCCAAGCGCGGCAGGGCCTTCACCCGCGTCATCAAGGAAATCTCCATCGCCGCCCGCAGCGGCGGCGACCCGGATGCCAACCCCCGTCTGCGCACCGCCATCCTGGCGGCCAAGGCCGCCAGCATGCCCGCCGACAACATCAAACGCGCCGTCCAGCGGGGCACCGGCGAGCTGGAAGGCGGCCAGATTGAAGAGGTGATTTTCGAGGGTTACGGCCCGGGCGGCACCGGCATCCTGGTGGAGGTTGCCACCGACAACCGCAACCGCACGGTAGCCGAGATCCGGCACCTGTTTTCGAAGTACGGCGGCAAACTGGGTGAGCAGGGCAGTGTCTCGCGCCTCTTCGAGCGCAGGAGCCAGATCCTCATCGCCCAGGAGAAGGCCACGGAAGAGCAGTTGATGGAGCTGGTACTGGATGCGGGCGCCGAGGACATCCGCAACGACGGCGTCAACTGGGAGATCGTCTCGCCGACGGAAGCCCACGAGAGCGTGGTGAACGCCATCCATGAGGCGGGTCTCGAAACCGTCTCGGCGCAGGTGGCCATGGTTCCCATGACCTCGATCCGCCTGGAGGGCAAGGATGCCCAGCAGATGCTCAAGCTCAGCGAGGTCCTGGAAGACCACGACGACGTCCAGAACGTGTACGCCAACTTCGACATCGACGAGAAGGTCATGGAGGCCCTGGCGCAGTAGGTGCTCGGGCAGGACATGCGCGTCCTGGGCATCGACTGCGGGGCCGAACGCACCGGCTACGGGGTCATCGACAGCGACGGACGGGAGCACCGTCTGGTGACGCTGGGGGTCATCCGCTCCCGCCCGGGCCGGCCCTTCGAGCAGCGCCTGGCGGAAATCGCCCGGGGACTTCGTGAAGTGATCCTGCAATCTGTTCCGCAGGCGGCGGCGGTCGAGGAAGTCTTCCACGCCGCCAATGTCAAGACCGCGCTTAAGCTGGCCCACGTACGCGGCGTGGCGCTGCTGACGGTGGCCGAAGCGGGGCTGGAGCTGGGCGAGTACTCGCCGCTGGAGGTCAAGACCAGCGTGGTGGGCTACGGCAGGGCGGAGAAGCAGCAGGTGCAGATGATGGTGCGCTCGCTGTTGGGGCTGGAACGCGAAATCTCCTCGGAGGACGCCGCCGACGCTCTGGCGGTGGCCATCTGTCACGCGACACGGGGCGAGCTGGGGAGGGCAGCCTCATGAGACCCATCTGGCTGCTGGCGCTGGCCGCGGCCGCGCTGGCGGCGGAGCCGGCCAGGCTGTTCTACTCGAAGTCGTTTCCCGGCAGTTCGCCCGCCTACGCCGCCGTCAACCTGGACCGCGACGGCCAGGCCGACTACCGCGAGTCCCCCGACGCCGACAATCCCCTCAAGTTCCAGCTCTCGCCGAAGGAGACCGAGGAGATCTTCGCCCTGGTCGAGAAGCTGGGGAAGTTCACCCGGCCCCTGGAGTCGAATCTGAAGGTGGCCAACACCGGGGTGAAGACCTTTCGCTACCAGAGCGGGACCGAGAGGCACGAGGTCCAGTTCAACTATTCGCTCGATGCCGACGCCCGCCTGCTGCTGGATTGGTTCGAGCGCATCTCCGAGACCCAGCGCTACCTGATCAAGTTGGAACGCTCGGCCCGCTACGACCGCCTGGGCGTCCACCAGGCCCTGCTGGAGCTGGAGGTGGCGCGCGACCGCAACCGGCTGGTGGCGCCCCAGCAGTTCCTGAAGGTGCTGGAACGCATCGCCAAGAGCGAGTCCTACCTGCACATGGCCCGCGCACGGGCAGCCGCCTTGGCCGAGTCATTCCGCGCGGGTGTCGCGGGCGGCCAGCAGCAATGAAGTCCGGTCTGCGGGTCCTGGGCGTGCTCGGCGTGTTCGCGCTTACGCTCCCGCCCGCCGCCTCCCAGCGCCCCGAGGAGCGGGAGCTGGGGCAGGCCCTGGCCGAGGCCGGCTCCAGCGTGGTTGACTTCATCCGGGTGGCGGAGAGCCATCTGGCGAAGTATCCCCAGTCCGCGCGGCGGGCCGAACTCGAGCGCGCCTTGGCGCGCGCCGCCATCGACGCCAGGGACGAGCCGCGAACCATCCTCTACGGCGAGCGGGTACTGGCCCGCGACCCCGACGATCTGGAGCTGCTGGAGCGCGTGGCGCAGGCGCTGCTGGCTGGCGAGTCCCCGGACCAGGAGCGCTGCCGCCGCGCCCTGGACTACGCCCGGCGCCTGGAAGAAGGGCTGCGCGACGCAGGTAAGGAGCCGCTTTCGTCGCGCACGGGAGCGGGGAAGTGGCGCGAGGAGCTGGACCGCTCCCAGAGCCGGGCGCTGCTGCTCGAAGCCCGGGCCACAGGTCACCTGGGTAAGCCCACCGAAGGAGCCGCCCTGGCTCGCCGGGCCTATGGGGCATATCCGAGTGTTGAGCCGGCCCGCGAGGCTGCCCGCTGGCTGGCCGCGGCGGGCGACCTCGACGGTGCGGTGCGCCACCTGGCGGAGGCCTTCAGTATCCAGGACGCGCGCGCCACACCGGCGGACCGCGCCGCCATCCGCGTGCGCATGGGCGAACTCTATCGCAAGCTCAAGGGTTCGGAGGCCGGGCTGGGCGACCTCGTACTGGAGGCTTACGACCGCGCCAACGCCCTTCTGGCGGAGCGGCGCCTCAGGCTGCGTCAGTTGGATCCCAACCTCCAGGTCACCAACCCCGCCGATTTCACGCTCAGCGGCCTGGACGGTGAGAAGCTGTCGCTGGCCTCGCTGCGCGGCAAGGTCCTGGTGCTGGACTTCTGGGCCACCTGGTGCGGTCCTTGCCGCGTGCAGCACCCCCTCTACCAGCAGGTGAAGCGCCGCTTCAAGGACCGGCCCGAGGTGGTCTTCCTGTCCATCAACACCGACGAGGACCGCGACGGCGTGCCCGAGTTCCTCGAAGAGAACGGTTGGGACAAGCGGGTCTTCTTCGATGACGGCCTGGCGGCCCTGCTGCGCGTGTCCTCGATTCCCACCACCATCCTGATCGGTAAGCAGGGGCAGATCGCCAGCCGGATGAACGGCTTCATCCCGGAGCGCTTCGTGGACATGCTGAGCGAGCGCATCCAGGAAGCGCTGAGATAATGAGCTTCACGCGCGTCATCCTGCTGGTGCTGGACAGCCTGGGC
Source organism: Acidobacteriota bacterium (assembly GCA_016871095.1). Taxonomy (GTDB): domain Bacteria; phylum Acidobacteriota; class Terriglobia; order Bryobacterales; family Bryobacteraceae; genus VFZS01. The sequence continues at coordinate 5,702 of VFZS01000110.1, read as the reverse complement.
ATCGGGGAGTTGCCGGACGCCGCGGCTTACGGTGACGCAGGCAGCGACACGCTGGGCAACATCGCCCGCCGGCGCGCGTTGCGAATTCCGAATCTGCTGCGTCTGGGACTGGCCAACATCCGCCCGTTTGCGGGGCTGGAGCCGGCGACGGCGCCACTGGCCGCCCACGGGCGCTGCGCCACGGCTTCGCCTGGCAAGGACACCACCACCGGGCACTGGGAGATGGCGGGCATCCATCTCGAGCGTCCCTTCCCGGTGTACCCGAACGGCTTCCCTGCGGCGATCATCGACCAATTCGAGCGGCGCGTGGGGCGGAAGATCCTGGGCAACTGCCCGGCCTCGGGAACCGAGATCCTCGAGGAGCTGGGTGAAGAGCATCTGCGGACCGGGCGGCCCATCGTGTACACCTCGGCCGACAGCGTTTTTCAGATCGCGGCGCACGAGGACGTGATACCGGTGGCGGAGTTGCACCGCATGTGCGAAACCGCGCGCGACATCCTGCACGGGCCGCACCAGGTGGGACGGGTCATCGCGCGGCCCTTTGTGGGACGTCCCGGCGCGTTCGTACGCGACGCCGCCAACCGGCACGACTACGCCGTGCCGCCCCCGCCGGGCCTGCTGCTGGACCGCCTGGAGGGAGCCGACGTCCACGTCCACAGCGTCGGCAAGATCTTCGACATCTACCTGGGACGGGGCATTCGCGGGCAGGCCAAGACCCGCACTAACGCCGAGGGCATGGCGAAGATTCTCGAGGCTCTGGAGAGCGTGCCGGCCGGGCTGGTCTTCGCCAACCTGGTGGATTTCGACATGCTGTATGGCCACCGCAACGATGTCGAGGGCTACGCCGCGGCGCTCGAGGCGGTGGACGCCTGGCTGCCGGACCTGTTGGACAGCCTGCTCCCGGACGATCTGCTGATCGTGACCGCCGACCACGGCAATGATCCCACCACGCCTTCGACCGACCACAGCCGCGAATACGTGCCCCTGCTGGCCTATGGGCCCCGGACGCGACGCGGTGTCGATCTGGGCACGCGCGCCACGCTGGCCGACATCGGGCAAACCGTGGCCGCCAACTTCGGACTGCAACTTCAGAAAGGAACGAGTTTTCTAGAGGCAATCCTATGAGACGACCCTTGATGGCCGGCAACTGGAAGATGTACAAGACGGCCGCCGAAACGGCCGCCTTCTTCGAGAAGTTCAATCCTCAGGTGGCGAACGCCACCCACTGCGACATCGTGATCTGCCCGCCGTTCCCGAATCTCGCGGCGGCGGTGGAAGCCACGCGCGGCACGCGCATCGGAATCGGCGGCCAGAACCTGTACTGGGCCAAGGAAGGCGCCTTCACCGGCGAGGTGTCCGGACCGATGCTGGTCGGGGTGGGCGCTCAGTGGGTGATCATCGGCCACAGCGAGCGGCGGCAGTACTTCGGCGAAACCGACGAGACCGTGCTCAAGCGGACCGTGGCCGCCCTCGAAGAGGGGCTGTACCCCATCGTGTGCGTGGGCGAGCGGCTCGAGGAGCGCGAGGCCGGCCAGACCGAGACGGTGCTGGTCCGGCAGTTCCGCGACGGCATCGGGGGACTCAGCCCCGAGCAGTTCGCGCGCATCGCCATCGCTTATGAGCCGGTGTGGGCCATCGGTACGGGCAAGACCGCCACGCCGGAAATGGCCGCCGAGGCGCACCGCTCCCTGCGCGCGCAGGTCGAGGCCCGCTACGGGAAGGGCGCCGCGGAGCTGGCGCGCGTCCTCTACGGCGGCAGCGTGAAGCCCGACAACATCAAGGGGCTGATGGCGCAAGTCGAGATCGACGGCGTCCTGGTGGGCGGCGCCAGCCTGGAAGCGGCCTCCTTCGCCTCCATCGTGAACTTCTGAGTAGCGCGAGCTTCAGCTTGCGCGGCCGCCGGCTGAAGCCGGCGCTACGTGTACATGAACTCCGCCGTGGCGGTGCAGGCGCGGCTGGGGCTCAGGCGCACCCAGTGGGCGCTGAAACCAGGCGGGAAGACGTGATACTTGTACTCCCCGCGCGGCACGGTTACCGCCTCGTACTTCTTCCACACGCCGTGCCCCAGGAAGTCCACCTCGATGGTCACCTCCACCGCCGCCTCGCTCTCGTGGAACAGGTGCAGCACCTTCCGGTCAAACCCGGTCATCAGGAAAGGATCCGAGGGCTCGCCAGCCTTGACCGGCGTGGAGCGCCACGGCCCGCCCCACCCGGAGGGCTTGCCAAAGCTCCACAGATCGTCGGTCTTGCCGAACCACATGCCGCTCTGCGGCTGCCCGCCCAGCAGGTTGTTGTCCGCGTTGGGCGTGCCCTGGTTGCCGGCCATCACGAACAGGCCGCGGAAAGTGCAGAAATCCGGGATCACGCGCAGGTGAGTGCAAACGGGCCGGACGCCCCAGATGGCGTTCTCAAAGACCATGGGCGAGAGCTCATAGAACATCCCATGGCAGTCCATCAGGTAGCGCTCGGTCTCGACCTCGCGGATACGTGTCCACTCGGTCTGCCAGTACTGATCGAAGGTATGGCTGGCCTTGGGCAGGCGGTGCTTGCGCCAGCGCCCGTTGATGAGCACCTGGAAGATGGCCGAGGCTTCGTCCCAGCCGGTGGCGAACACGGCCCCGCCCAGGTTGGGCCGCCCGGCGCACTCCATGTAGGGCTTCATGTCGAGGATGTTCCACTTCTTCCCGTCGAACTCCGCCAGCCCGCCCTGCGCTTCGTTCCAGGCGCCGTAAGTGTTGTTGGCCACCACCACGCGTCCCTGGCCGGTGTGCCCGCCCTTGAAGTGTGCGGGCCGCTTCAGGCCGAACTCCTTGACCAGGTCGAACAACTGTACCGGCTTGAGGGTGATGACGTCCAGCTCGAAGAAGGCGCCCTCCATGGTGAGCATGTAGACACGGTTGGCCGCGTCCGTGAGATGCGTCATGGTGGCAGTGAGGCGGTGATCGAGCAGGTCCTGGATCACGCGAATGCTGCCGCGCAGGTCGATCGCGTAGGGGCCGATGAAGATCTGCTGCGATTGGGTGTGCACCAGGCGATTGGCGTGCGTGCCGTTGGAGATATGCCGCTGGCGGATCTTGAGGTTCTCGTCGATCTCGTACAGGCCAGTCCCGGAGCCGGTGCGGGCCTTGTGCGAGAGGTAGGTTACGGCCCACAGCACGTCGGCCCAGGGCATCAGCGCGCCGACGCCGCTTTCGCTGCGCGCCGGGCCGCTATCGGCCTTGACGCCCACGTTGGGGATGCCGGGCAGGTGGCTCTGGGAGCGCGCGGCCGCGCCCGCGAGGCCGGCCGCGGTCAGGTTCCGTAACAGATCTCGGCGTGTAGTCATAGACTCACCGATGGGATGATACTAAAGACTATGCCCCGCGTGCTTTTCATCGGCGATATCAACGTGGACGTGATGATGGGCGGCATGGAGTCGCTGCCCGTGGTGGACCGCGAGGTGACCTGCCAGACCTACGACGTAGTGATGGGCGCCTCGACGGTGCTGTGCGCCTGTGCCTACCGCTCGCTGGGCGGAGAGGCGGCCATCATCGGGCTGGTGGGCCGCGACGAGTACGGCGAGTTCATGCTGCGCGGCCTCGGCGATTTCGGCATCGCCACGGATCTGGTGCAGCGCACCGAACGCGTGCGCACCGGCGTGACCGTCAACCTGATCTACCAGAGCACGCGCACGCAGGTGACGTATCCCGGAACCATCGCCGAGTTCGCGGGCCCGGACCTGGAGGAAGCCGTGTTCCAGGGCTTCGACCATGTCCACTGCGGCGGGGTGTACCTGCAAACCGGCTTCAAGCCGCGCATCACGGCGCTGCTCAAGCTGGCCCGCGGGCTGGGGCTTACCACCTCGCTCGATCCCCAGTGGGATGCCACCGAGCAGTGGCAGTACATGGATGAGTGGATGCCCCTGCTGACCTGGCTATTCGTCAACCAGGACGAGGCCATCTCCATCTCGAAGGCGCCCTCGGCGGAGGAGGCCTGCCGCCGCTTGGCGGAACGGACCAACTGCCCGCTGGTAAAGACCGGCCCGGAGGGCGCACTGGTGTGGAACGGCACGGAGGTTCAGGCCGTTCCCTCGTGGCCGGTCGAGGTGGTCGATACCACCGGCGCCGGCGATTCCTTCGATGCGGGCTTCCTCTACGCCACGCTGGAGAGGGGGATGCCGCCGGCGGAGGCGGCCCGCTTCGCCAACGCCGCGGCCGCCCGAAGCTGCATGTTCGTGGGCGGCGTGAGCGCGCGCTCGTCCCACGAAGACGTGCTGCGCTTCATGGGGGGGCGGTGATGCTGAGAAGAGATCAGCGGCCGGCTTGTTCTCTCCGCTTTGGCAGGCACGCAGCGCACCTGTCCGGCACCGGCCGACGCGTCCACAGTGATCAGCCTCTCCCCCTCGCTTGCTTCCGATAGGAGGCTGACTCTGTACTGCCCGTCTTCTTTTTCTCGTCCCAGCGGATCGGCGCCTTCTCAAGGGCTTCCTTGATCGCGGGAACCAACCGCTCCAGGTCACCCTTGACGCTGTAGTCATGAGCTCCGGCTGCAATCGTGCGGGCAGCCAAGTATTCGCCGAACACGCCTGAAATCACGATGAACGGCACATCGACGCCTCGTTCGTGGTAAAGCTCAAGGGCCTTCGAGAGGCTCAACTTCGGCATGACGTAATCGCAGAGAATGAGGTCCCAAGTCGGTACGCGGAGCGCGGACTTCATGGCCTCCTCGTTGTCGACGCGCTCATAGACCGGGTTATAGCCGGCGCGACACAGGTGCCGCAGGACCAGAAGAACATCGTCCTCTGAATCATCGACCATCAGGATTCGCAGCGAAGTACCCATCTATCGGCCCCTCACCGGCGCGGGCGCGTTCAGCACGAGCCAATACAGTCCCAGTTGCCGCACCGCCTCCACGAATTCCGCAAACTCCACCGGCTTACGAATATAGCTGTTGCAGCCCAGCGTGTAACAACTGATCAGGTCCTGCTCTTCGACCGAAGTGGTCAGCACGACTACGGGAAGCAGCTTGGTCAGGGGATTATTCCGTATGAACCGCAAGACCTCCACGCCGTTCACCCTGGGCAGCTTAAGATCCAGCAGGACCAGTACAGGCATGACGCTCAGATCGCGGCCGACAAAGCTGCCCGTACCGAAAAGATAGTCCAGTGCCTCCCTTCCATCTCGGGCCACCACGAGCTCATTCGCCATGTTGTGCTTCCTGAGCGCCCGCTGGGTCAGGACCACGTCGTCAGGATTGTCTTCTACCAGCAGAATGGTCCCTGTGTGCATAGAAGTTCTCTCCTCAAGGCAGTGTGAAATAGAATGTCGCACCCTCTCCCACCGCACCCTCGGCTCCCACCCAGCCCCCGTGTCGATGGATGATACGCTGCACCGTCGCCAGACCGATTCCGGTCCCTTCGAACTCGGTGGGTCCATGAAGCCGCTGGAAGGCTCCAAACAGCTTGCCGACGTAAGACATGTCGAAGCCCACACCGTTGTCCCGGACATAATACCTGCGCTCGGCCCGCGACTCCTCAACCCCCACTTCGATCGTGGCGCTGGTACTACTGTGTTACCAACGAAACGAGCAACAGAACGGGCAGCAGGGGAGCTGCCGAATCAGGGCACGTGCTATCTTGATGCGGAGCGTGGCAATGGACTGCGGATTATGCCGTTCGGCGCGCACGCGGCGAGCCGCGGGGCTGGAACTCGGGCGGAATCCTC
>VFZS01000109.1 GCA_016871095.1 Acidobacteriota bacterium | reverse complement strand
CTTGCCCTGATGATACTGGCGGCCGTACCTCTGGCCGCCCAACAGATCAAGTTCCCGCCGGCCCTCGATAAGCTGGCGGCGAAGGCGAAGGAAACCGCGAACGTGAACCTGGACGCCTCGACGCTCGCTGCCGCCGGCAAGTTCATGACCGGCGGGAAGGCCGAGGAGTTTGCGGCCCAGAAACTGGTCGCCGGACTGAAGGGCATTCACGTCCGCAGCTTCAAGTTCGAGAAGGAAGGCGAGTACTCGGCCGCTGACGTCAGCTCCATCCGGGAGCAGCTCAAGGGCCCGCAGTGGGCGTGCATTGTGTCGGTCCAGAAGAAGGATGGGGAGAGCACCGACGTATGTCTCCACCGCGAGGGCGACGCCACCACCGGGCTGGCGGTACTGGCGGCCGAGCCGAAGGAGCTGACCGTGGTCAACATCGTGGGCACCCTCAGCCTCGAGGCCCTGGGCAGCCTGACCAGGCAGCTCGGCATCGCAGAGCAGCTCAAGAAGGGCCTGGCCGAGACGAAGAAGGCCGTCCCGCCGGCAGAGAAAGACGAGTAACCCGAGCGAAGCTGGGGTGGCGGTCTTCGTCTAGACAGGCATGGAGTCCCTCTGGCGCGATCTGAAGTTCGGCTGCAAGCTCCTGTTGCGGGAGCGCGGTTTCACTATCACCGCGCTCCTCACGCTGGCGCTGTGCATCGGGGCCAACACGGCGGTGTTCACGGTGTTCCGGTCGGTGCTTCAGCGGCCGCTGCCGTACCCGCAGCCGGAGCGGCTGGTGGCGCTGTACAACGTCTATCCCGGTGTAAATGTGAAGCGGGGGTCCAACGGGGTTCCGGACTACCTGGACCGGCGCCAGGAGAAGGCCGCCTTCGAAGAAGTGGCGCTATTCGGCTCGAGCGGCTACGACGTGGGAGCGAACGGCGCTCCGGACAAGCTGTTCGGGGTTTACGCAACGCCCTCGCTGTTCCGGGCGCTAGGCGTGCCGCCTTGGCTGGGCCGCACCTTCACCGAAGAAGAGGCGGTGCTGGGCAAAGAGAAGGTGGTGGTGCTTAGTTACGGGCTGTGGCAGCAGATGTTCGCCGGGGACCGCGCGGTGGTGGGCAAGGACCTGCGGCTCACCGGCGCTCCGTACCGGATCGTGGGCGTGATGCCGGACGGCTTCGAGTTCGGCTCCCGCGAGACCAGGCTGTGGGTGCCCTTCGCCTTCACGCCGCGGCAGACCTCCGACGAGGCGAGGCACAGCAACAACTGGGGCATGGTGGCGCGGCTGAAGCCGGGGGTCTCGCTGGCGCAGGCCCAGCAGCGCATCGACGCGCTGAACCGGCACAACCTGGAACGCTTCCCCAAGTACCGCAAGCTGCTGGAGGAGGCCCGCTTCGGCACACGGGTCCAGGGACTCCAAGACTCGATGGTCGAGGAGGTGCGGCCGACCCTGTACCTGCTCCAGGCCGTGGTGGGGTTCGTGCTGCTGATCGGCTGCGTCAACGTGGCCAACCTGATGCTGGTGCGCTCGAATGTGCGGATGAAGGAGCTGGCCATCCGCTTCAGCCTGGGCGCTTCGCGGGGCCGGCTGGGCCGGCAGTTCCTCACTGAGAGCGTGCTGCTGGCGCTGGTGGGCGGCGCGCTGGGTATCGTCACGGGATTCTGGGGAGTTCGCCTGCTGAACCTCCTGGGGGCCGAGGAGCTGCCGCGCGGCAGCACGATTCATCCGGACGGCGTGGTGCTGGGCTTTGCGCTGCTCGTGGCAGCGGCGGCGGGATTGTTCTTCGGGAGCGTCCCGGTGGTGCACCTGTTCCGGCGGAACCTCAACGACGTATTCCGGCAGAGCGCGCGGGCCGGCACGGCGGAGCGCAGGGCGCTGCGCACGCGGGCGGTGATGGTGATCTGCCAGGTGTCGCTGGCCTTCCTGCTGCTGATCGGCGCGGGGCTGATGACGCTGAGCTTCGTGCGGGCGTTGCGCGTGGATCCGGGCTTCCGCGCAGAGGGCGTAACGACGGCCCGGCTGAGCTTGCCGCGGGCCCGCTATGAGCAGGACGCGCAGGCGCGCAACTTCACCGAGCGTCTGCTGGCCGGCGTCCGTGCCCTGCCTGGGGTGAGCCGGGCGGGGATAACGTCCTTCCTGCCGTTCGGTGGCAGCTACAACTCCAGCGCCATCATGATCGACGGTTACAGCCGCGCGCCCGGGGAGCCGGTTCCGGTGCCGGGTTTCAATGTGGCAGACGCGGACTACTTCCCGGCCATGGGCATTCCGCTGTGGCGGGGCCGCCTCTTCCAGGAGACCGACACGGGGGAGTCGCTGCGGGTGGTGATCATCGATCAGTTCCTGGCGCGGCGCTACTGGCCGGACAAAGACCCCATCGGCGGCAGGATCCGCCGCGGGGTGGAGCCCGACAGCCCGGCGTTCACGATCATCAGGGTAGTGGGCAGCGTCAAGGTCGGCGAGCTGACCGAGCAGAACCCGGTGGGGCTGGTCTACTTCCACTACAAGCAGGTCCCCCCGCGGGGTATGCACTTGGTCCTGAAGACAGCGCGGGAGGGGGACCCGGTGCTAGGTGCAGTGCGGCGCGAGGCCGCGCGGCTGGACTCGGAGCTGCCGCTGTACGACACCAAGACCATGGAGGAGCGGCTGGAGCGGTCGCTGCTGGCGCGGCGGGCCTCGATGGTGCTGTGCCTGGTCTTTGCCGGGCTGGCGCTCCTGCTGGCGGCCATCGGCATCTACGGCGTGCTGGCCTACGCGGTGACGCAGCGCACGCGCGAGTTCGGGGTGCGCATTGCGTTGGGGGCGCGCGCGGCGGATGTGCTGGGGATGGTCTTCCGACAGGGCCTGACGCTGGCCATGACGGGTGTCGCCATCGGCGTGGCGGGCGCGTACTTCCTGACGCGGCTGATGACCGCCCTGCTGTTTGAAGTGAAGCCGGCCGACCCGGCGGTGTTCCTGCTGGCCGCCCTGCTGCTGTCGGCGGCGGCGGCGATGGCGTCCCTGGCACCCTCGCTGCGCGCCACGGCTATCGACCCGGTGATCACCTTGCGCTACGAGTAGCGCCCGGCCCTTTTCGTGCACAATGGTCCTCGGAGGTCTATCGATGGTTCGTGTGTGCATGTTGTGGTTCCCTTTGCTGCTGGCCGCGCAGGAGCAGCCGAAGCCGCGTGTTCTCTTTCAGCACGTCCGCGAGCTACAATTGACCTTCCGCCTTTCGTGGTGACGCATGCCACTCCGCATTTGCCTTTTGCCTCTTGCCCTTTGCCTCTTGCCTTCGCTTCCTCTCCTCGCGGAGGATGCCACCCGTCCCGGCGAAGTCACCACGCCCTATCCCACCATCACCAACCTGTCGGTGGAGTGGAAGATCCAGGGCGATGACAACCTGAACGGTGTGGTCTCGGTGTGGTACCGCGCGGTGGGGGATGGGGAATGGCGCGCAGGGCTGCCCCTGCGCCGCATTCCCGCGGGCAACAGCGGCGACCGCACGACCCCGACATTCTACTGGGATAACCGGCACTCCGGTAGCATCTTCGATGTGCGGCCCAACACCGAGTACGAGATCCGGCTGCGCCTGGAGGACCCCGACGGCGGCTCCGCCGAGCGCGTAGTGCGTGCCCGCACGCGGGGCGTGCCCAAGCCCGCGGCGGGCGCGCGGGTCCAGAAGGTGAACCCGACGGATTTCAAGGAAGCCTCGGCCGCGGCGCGCCCGGGCGACGTCCTCCTGCTCACGCCCGGCTACTACGGGGCCTTCACCGCCGCGGTTGACGGCGAGCCCGGTAAACCCATCGTCATTCGCGGCCAGCGTGACGGCCCCCTGGGCAGCACTTTCGACAGCGTGTCCTTGCGCAACCGCAAGCACGTCATCCTCGAGAACCTCACAGTCTACGGCGCCGTCGATCTGCTCGGCGCCGAGGAAGTTGCGGTGCGCCACTGCTCGATCCACGCCCAGTACGGCATCATCGCGGTGCGCGAGCCCGGCGCGAAGAACTGTTACATCGCCGACAACACCATCACCTGGGTGATGCCCTGGTATCCGGCGGGCATGGGAGCGTCGAGCCTCTACGGCGGTCCCGGCAATGTGGGGGAGGGCATCCAGATCACCGGCCCCGGCAACGTCATCTGCCATAACCGTGTCAAGGGCTTCCGCGACTGCATCTCGACCATGGAGGACCGCGGGACCTACGAGCAGTACTCGATCGACATCTACAACAATGACATCGAAGTGGGCGCCGACGACGGCATCGAGGCGGATTTTTGCCAGGGCAACTGCCGCGTGCTGCGCAACCGGCTGACCAATTGCTTCATGGGGCTGAGCTCGCAGCCCAGCCTGGGCGGCCCCACTTACTTCATCCGCAACGCCATGTACAACATCACCGAAGCGCCCTTCAAGTTTACTCGCGGCAGCGGCGGCAACGTGGTGCTGCACAACACGGCGGTGAAGGTGGGGGACGGCTTGCGCGTCCCCCATGGGCCCGGGCAGTACTCGCGGAGCATGTTCCGCAATAACCTGTGCCTGGGCGGGGCGGGCGGCGGGCGGTTGGGGCGTTACTCGAGCGGCCCCGGACACGCCCTGGCGACTCCGGAGACGGATCCCACCAACGATTTCGACTACAACGGAGTGGGCACCGTAGGCACACCCTTCCTCATCCAGATCGGTCCGCGGCGCTTCTCCAGCCCCGAGGAGGCGCGCGCCACCGTGGCGCTGCGGCATCTGGTGGCGGTGGACCTGAGGGTGTTCGAGGGCGTCGAGTTCCCCAACCCGGCAGTGCCCGAACGCAAGATCGCGGACCTGCGCTTGCGTGCCGGCTCAGCCGCCATCGACGCCGGTCTGCGGCTGGCCAACATCAACGACGGTTACCGCGGCGCGGCGCCCGACCTAGGAGCTTACGAATTCGGCCAGGCGCCGCCGCACTATGGCCCGCGCCCTGCGGGGGTGGACGAGGAGACCGCATGGAAGCGCTAACCGGGGACAGACGGGGCCGTCCCCGCGTTTCGCGCCGCGCCCTAGGCCGGTCTTGCCTCTTGCCCTTTGCCTCTTGCCTTTTGCCTTCGCTCCCCGCCCTGCCGCCACGGCACCCCAGGGTCATGCTCACGCCGGAGTTAGTGAAGGAGATCGCGGAGAAGGTCCGCGGCCCCTTCGCCGAGGAGTACCGCACGCTGCTGGATACGGCCCGGCTGGGCCCGCGCTTCATGGAGAACCAGTACTCCATCCCGGGGGCTTTCATGGAGGCCGGGCTGGCGTACCTGGTGGAGCGCGAGCTGGGGCGCGACGGGAGACCCTTCGCCGACCTCGTGCTGGGGCTGTGGCGGAGGCCGGAGTACCACCAGCCCGGTCTGGCGCGCCACTTCGGTTGGCAGGGCCTGCTCTACGATTGGATCTTCGACGCCATCCCGGACGAGGAGCGCCGCAAGTACGGCGAGCTGCTGGGCGAGTGGGTGGCCACCTGGTGGAAGACCGCCGAAGTCAACATCGACCGCTCCGGCTGGTGGTACAACCAGCACTGGGGCCCTGGCCACCTGGACGTGCCCAACCACCGGGTGGCCCTGGCAGCGAAGCTGTTCATGAGCCTGGCGGCCAGCGGAAGCGCGGGGCGCTTCGAAGACGCCGTCCAGACCAATCTGCGCAGCTTCTACGCGAAGTTCCTCAGCGACGGCCTGCCGGCGCTGGACGAGATGGGCGGCGTGTGGTCGGAGTCCAGCGGGCACGGCAACTACGGGCCGCTTCTGGTGATTCCTCTGGCATACCAGGCGGCGCTGACGGGTCTGGGTTTCGATGCCTTCGCCGCCGGGGCGCCGCACGGTTTCGGGAGGGAGTACATCCAGGCGGGCATCTACCCGCTGATGCCGCACAACGACAAGCTGGCCTACATCGACGACAGCACCAGCGGCTACGCCGTGCAGCACGCGCGCTGCGCGCCCCTGTTCGCGCGGCACTATCGCGATCCGGTGGCGCGATGGCTTTCCGACACCGCGCTGCGGCAGGGCTGGCTCTACAACTCGAACCTGCGCCAGCCCGAGGTCTGGCAGCGCGTTGCCTTCCTGCCGGCGGACCTGGAGCCGCTCAGCCCGGGCCAGGCGGATTGGCCGCTCGCCTGCCACTTCCGCGGGGCCGGCCACGTCTACATGCGTAGCGCATGGGACAATCCGGACGCCACCTGGGCCTTCTTCGGGGCCGGGCCGTCCTACGCCGGCCACTCCCGCGACGACGAGGGCCATTTCCTCATCACCAGGCGGGGCCACCTGGTGAACCGCTCCGGCGGCCAGGGGCACAACGACACCTGCTACTACAGCGGGGGCTCGCTGATCTACAACCTCGTGACCATCTACCATCCCGAGGAGAAGATGCGCCGCGATGCCTACAACGAGAACGACGGCGGGCTGCTGCGCTACGTGTACTCACAGCGCTTCCCGGTGGAGCGCGGCCACATTACGGCGTACTGGCACGATCCGGCAGTGGCCACCTACGCCGCAGCGGATCTCACCAAGGGCTATTGGGCGGAGAAGGCCCGCGAGGTCACCCGGCAGTTCCTGTACTTGCGCGGCCGGCCCGAGTGCTTCGTCATCTTCGACCGTGTTGAGGCCACTCGCGCGGATCTGCCCAAAGCCTGGTTCCTCCATCTCCCCAGCGAGCCGCGGGTGGAGGGCGCCGCCACGGTGGAGGTTCCTGATCACGTGGTGCGCTACGAGGGGGACACCTCAACCTGGCTGAGCGATCCGGCCGGCGACACCAACCTGCTCACGACGGGCCGCAGCCGGGCGGTTCTTCGCACTCTGGCGCCGCACCCGGCGCGGATCACCAAGCGGGGCGGCGCGGGCCACGATTTCTGGGGGCATCCCTACAACCCCGCCGCCCAGTACAACCACACCCTGGACCGGAACGGCGTCGAGCAAAGCGCCTATCGCAGGCCACCGCTGTCGCCCTGGCGCCTGGAAGTCGAACCGGCCCCGGGGCCGACTCGCGACTACTTCCTCCACTTGCTGTACGTGACCGACGAGTTCGGCGAAGACCCGGCGCCGGCGGAACGGACTCAGGAGGGGGACCGGCTGGGCGCCCGCTTCGGCCTGGGAGAGTGGACGGTGACGGTGCTGTTCGACACCGCCGGCGCCATCGGCGGCCGCTTGAGGGTCGTCAGGTCCGGAGAAGCGGTACACGACGCCGAGTTTCCGCGCGGGCTATAATCGCCACGTGGTCTTTCCCTCTTTTTTGCTGGCGTGCTCTTTCCTCGTTCCGGCGGAGGGGGGCGCTGTCCGGGGCGTGGTGGTGGACGCGCAGAGCGCCGAACCGCTGGCCCGCGTCCGCATACAGCTCACCGGCACGGCGTTTCAAACCATCACCGATGAGGAGGGCCGCTTCGCTTTTCCCGCGCTGCCGCCGGGCGATTACGTGCTCCAGGTATCAACGGTGGGCTATCGTCTGGTCAAGCGGAACTTCACCCTGGGGGCGGACGACGCCAAGGAATTCGAGGTTATCCTCAGCCCGGACACTTTCCGGCACACCGACTCGGTGGAGGTCCGCGCCGATCCCTTCGACCTGGTGCGGCAGGACAGCCCGTCGCAGTTGACGCTGGAGGGCAACGAAGCCAAGAACCTGGCCAGCGTGCTGGCCGACGATCCGCTGCGCGCCGTGCACGGCCTGCCCGGGGTGACCTCGAACGACGATTTCGAGAGCCGCTTCTCGATGCGCGGCGCGGATTACCCCCGGGTGGGGCTGTACCTGGACGACATCCTGCTGCACACGCCCTTTCACACCATGCAAGGCGAGGCCAGCACCGGCTCGATGAGCATCTTCAACGGCGACATGGTGGACAGCCTGGCGCTGCACGCGGGCGCCTGGCCGGTGCGCTACGCCGACCGCACGGGCGCGGTGCTGGACGTGCACACCCGGGAGGGGAGCCGCACCCAGACCAACTTCCGTGCCACCGCCAGCGCCTCGAACGCCGGGGTGATGGCGGAAGGCCCGCTGGGCCGCGACGGCCGCGGCTCCTGGCTGGCCTCCGCCCGCAAGAGCTACTTCCAGTACGTGATCAACCGCGCCGCCAAGGAGGACCCCACCTTCGCCTTCGGCTTCAACGACGCTCAGGGGAAGCTGGGCTACGACTTGACCCGGCGCCACCACGTCACGCTGAATGTCATCGAGGGCGTCTCCGATCTCGACCGGGAGCGGTGGCGCAGCAGCCTGGGCGGCAATTCGGTGATGCTGGCTGACTACCACTACACACTGGCCAACCTGGGCTGGCGCTACAGCCCCGGGGAGCGCTTCATGCTGAACCAGCGCGTGGCCTACATGCGGGAGCGGTTCAAGAACTTCAACCGCGACCGGCTGGAGCTGGCCCGCGGGCACTACGGCGAATGGGCGTGGAACTCGAAAGCCACCTGGATGTGGTCGCAGCGGCATCCGATGGATTTCGGGTGCTCGGTGCGGCGCCCGCGCGACGACGGGTTCATCTACCGCTACCAGTTCAATCCCCTGGCCGTGCGGCCGCTCAACGTCTACCGCGGCAACGGGCTGCTGGCGGGCGGCTACGTCCAGCAGTCCTTCAGCGCCGCGGCGGGCCGCGTGCAACTGGCCACGGGGCTGCGCTGGGACCACCTGAACACCAACGGAATAACGGCCCTCTCGCCGCAGGTTTCGCTGGTGCTGCATCCCAGCACCTCGACCCGCTTTCACCTGGGCTGGGGCCAGTACGCGCAGTTCCCGGAAATCACCGCCTTGTTCACGCGCTACGGCAGCCGCGGGCTGCTTCCCGAGCGGGCCACCCATTACGTGGCCGCCCTCGAACAGCGGCTGGGCGCGCGCACGCGGGTGCGCCTGGAAGCCTACCAACGCCTGGACCGCGACCTGCTCTTCCGCCCCTTCTACGAGCCGCGCCTGATCGGCGGGAGGGTGTTCAACCCGCCGCTGGATCCGCCGCTGCGTAACTCGCTGCGCGGGTACGCGCGCGGCCTCGAGATCTTCGTCCAGCGGCGCACCGCCAACCGGCTGACCGGCTGGGTATCCTACGCGCTGGGCTACGCGCGGCTGCGTGACGGAGAGGCGCGCATCAGCTTTCCCGCCGATTATGACCAGCGCCACACGGTGAACATCTACGCCGGTTACCGCATACGGCCTTCGGTGAACCTGAGCGTGAAGTGGCTGTACGGCAGCGGTTTCCCCATGCCGGGCTTCTACCGCAGCGACGGCGCGCGCTACTTTCTCGCCGAGGCGCGCAATGCGCTGCGCATGGAACCCTACCATCGCGCCGACCTGCGCTTGAACAAGGCTTACGTGTTCGACCGCTGGAAGCTGACGCTGTACGCGGAGGCGGTGAATGTGTTCAACCACACCAACCGCCGCTTCGACAGCTTCAACGGCTACAACGCCCGCACCGGGCAGTGCTACCTGGGCTTCGGCCGCATGCTGCCGGTGATCCCCTCGGCGGGGGTGGTGCTGGAGTTTTGAGACACGCCGCGGGGGGCGGCGAGCGACCGGCCTGGGCTAGCGAACTTTGACAATGTTGGCTACACTGTGCTGTAGGGAGCCGCCCTCATGAATGTCGCCCTGACGCCGGAACTCGAAAAGCTGGTGAGTGAGAAGGTGCGCAGTGGAATGTACTCTTCGGCCAGCGAAGTGGTGCGGGAAGCGCTGCGCCTCCTGGAGGAGCAGGACGAGGTGAAACGCCTGCGCCGGGAGGAGTTGCGCCGCAAGATCGACGCCGGCTACGAACAACTTGTCCGTGGCGAGGGGATTCCTGGAGAACAGGTCTTTGCGAGCATTCGGGAACGAAGCCGGCAGCGCCGCCGCGCCCCCTCATGAGCGCTTTCATCCTCTCTCCGGCGGCGGCGCAGGATCTCAACGAGCTCTGGGAGTTCATCGCCGCTGACAGCGTGGACGCCGCTGACCGGGTGTGCGAGGAGATCTACCGCGCCATCCAGAGACTCGCGGACATGCCCGAAATCGGCCACTCGCGCGCCGACCTGACCGACAAGCCGGTGCGCTTCTGGCGCGTTCGCTCGTACCTGATCATCTACCGCCCGGACACCGTACCAGTGGAGGTGGTGCGCGTGCTTCACGGCGCGCGGGACGCCGCGGCGCTGCTCTAGCAGGCCTGCCGGAAAGCTCCTGCGGCTACAACCCGCGCACCGGGCACTGCTACCTGAGCTTTGACCGCATGCTGCCGGTGATCCCCTCGGCTGGGGTGGTGCTGGAGTTCCAGGCGCGCCCGGCTCGCTCGATCAGGCCAAAGTCCGAGGGTCCGCGCAGGAAGGGGTTGACCACGGTGAGGGATCCGAAGCGGCGGGCGGGCTGGAAATCCTCGCTCAGCAGCCAGGCGCAGCCGGCGCGTTCGGCGGCGGCCACGATCAGGCTGTCCCAGTAGGAAAGCTGGGCCTGGTCGCTCCACTGCCAGCCTTGCTGGATCAGGCCCAGGGTCGTTTCGACGGGCTGCCACCGGGCGAAGGCTTCCACCAGCTTGCGGGCGGCGGGGCGGGCCAGGCCGGCCTTGCGCCCGGCGTTGGCGTAGAATTCGTGCAACACCTGCCAGCTCAAGCGGCCAGCGGCATGTTCCCACAGCAGGGTCAGCCAGTTGCGCGCCGCCGTCTGCTTCTGCGGGTCGGAGGAGTCCACCGAGTACAGCAGGACGTTAGTGTCCACGAAGAAGAGGTCAGCGGCGGGCATGGGCCTGTTCGCGGCTCAGGCGGCGGGCGGCGTCCACGTCGAGGTGGCGGATCTTCTTCCACTGGCGGTAGGCGCGCCAGTAGTCGTCGCTCAAGCGCATTTGATCTTCCAGGATGCGCCCCACCAGGCGGGAGACGGAGGTGTTCTCCTCGGCGGCCTTCTTGCGGGCCCAGCGGGCCGCCTCCTCGCTGAGGGTGATGGTGACGTTGCGGAGCATTGGTAGATTATGGCGCGGTATCGACCGAGGATGGCCGACCCGTCTCCATATAACCCCCTTTCAAACCGTGCGTGCGGTTTTCCCGCACACGGCTTAACGATGATCTTCCGGGCGCAGCTTGCGC
>VFZS01000108.1 GCA_016871095.1 Acidobacteriota bacterium | reverse complement strand
GGATGTTGCGCCGCAGGGCGGGGAGGAAGGTGGCGAGGCTGACCCTGAGGGTGTAAGCATCCGGCAACAGCGAGGCGAAGGCGAAGACGCCATTGCCGCCAGTGAGGGTCTGCTGGACCAGCCGGTCGACGCGGTTGTAGAGGGAGACAGTAGCGCCCACCTGGGGGATGCCCGCCACGTCGGTGACCACGCCGGCGATGCTGCCCGAGAGCTTGGCCGGCTCGATGCCGCGGCATAGAGAAGCCCCCAGCAGTATCGCAGCGGCGAGGCCGGTGGTGGTCCTGGCGCTCATCTGCTCTCGTGCCTCAGCGGGCTCGTTCCCCCCTAGGTTATCGTAAATGTGGCGCGCGGGGTGAGCACCTGGTTGCGGTTCTTGTCGGTCACTTTGAGCTTCAGTGTGTACTGGCCCGGCTCCAGGCTCTGCAAGGGCAACAGCTTCTCAACGGTCACCTGCTGCGCGGAGGCGTCCGGGACAGCGGTCACCTCCTCGGTGTAAGCGAAAACCTGCTCATTGGTGCCGTTCCTGACCACCTCGTATTCGATGGTCCCATTGGGCTTCTGGGTCTTGTCGTCCGGGCCGAAGTTGTAAAGCTGGACGTAGATGCCCATGCGCTCATCGCGGCGGAAAGTGTCGGTGATGCGGGGGCGGACTTTGGAGCCGCCGATAACAAACTGGCCCGTGCCAATGCTGCGAGTGGGGACCTTCTCGATCAAGTCCGCCAGAATGAGGCTGCTGGCGGCGAGTTTCTCCTCGTCGAAGCGGGGCACGTGCAGGGCCAGCTCATAGTTATTGGTGGAGCCCCCAACTACGTCCTTGACCACCACGTTAAGGCGGTAGGTGCCCGGAGCGAGCGGAATCTTGTGCTGGTAGATGGAGGAGCGCTTGACGGAGGCCTCGAGCATCTCGGCGGGAGTCTCGACCACCACGGGCTCCTCGAAAACGCTGACCACGCGGCGGGACATGGAGGTGATGCGCCCGTACATGTTCACGGTGGCGCGCTGGAGGCCGTCCCTCTGCTGGAACTGGAGATCCTTGTTGTCGAGCTGGACGGTGATGTTGGACATCACCGTGGATTCGGTGATCTTGATGAAGTCGGCGCGCACCTTGATGGGCAGGAGGTTGTAGGTGATGCGCGTGGTGACCATGGCTTCGAGGTCCTTGAACTTGATGGAGGGAGGCCGCTGGAGCTTGGCGTACTGCTCGAGGCGCTCGAACTGGTTCATGCGCATGGGGAGGGGCTGATCGCCCACGCCCAGGCGGGTGCCGTCGGTGCGGTTGAAGCGGTCGGCCTTGGAGGTGAGGCCCATCTGCTCGTAAAGGGTGAGACCGGCGTTGGGGACCATGAGGAGGGCGTCCTTCTCGGAGGGGTCCATGGTCATGCGGTACTCGCCGGTCATGGTGGGATCGACAAACTCGATGATGATGTCGGTGCCGATGCCGTCGATGTAACGGTAGCGCCACTTCTCGAAGGGGAAGGTGGAGGTGGTGCCGCCGCCTTCCTCGATGGGGCGCTCATAGCTGCCGCCGGAGGGGTGGGACTCGACCTCGTCGGCCGGGCCGAAGGTGATGTACATGCGGCCGCGGTCGGTCTTCCAGCCGGGAATGCCGGAGGCGTAACGCTCGTTGGCGTAGGCGATGCGGCGGTAGTGCTCTTCCTTGTACTCGTTCTCGGCGCTGTCCGGGGTGGGGTCGCGGCGCAGCCAGAACTGCTCGATGAACTGCTCGCGCTCCTCATCGGTGGCCAGGCGCCTGAAAGCGGCGCGCTCCTCGTCGGTGATGATGTAGGTGACGTCCTCGTTGAGCCAGCGGCGGTAAGGGGTTTCCAGCTCGCGCCGGAGCCGCTCCTCGCGACGGCGCTTCTCCCGTTCGCTCAGCGGCTTGGCGACGGTTTCGCGCTGGGCGGATGCGGCCGGAGCCTTCGAGGCGGGCTTCTTATCCTGCGCCGCGCCGGCCGTGAGGAAGACGGCCAGGCCGGCTACCCCGCAACCCGCAACTAAATACTTGGCCCTCATACGCATACCTCCACTGCCTATACCAGTAGCGGCTACACTCATTGTAGGCCCGCACGGGGGGCGAGTCAAGATGGGCGTCCGCCGGTCCACTCCCCTGAAAACAGGCCTGGAGGCCTATTCTACATGACAGGCCTGGAGGCCTATTCTACCTGTGGAGCAGACAGCCACGTCAGTTGGTAGATGCGCGGAAGGGGGGCCGGGTTTCCTTGCTCGTGCGCTCCGTTCTATCGTGGATGGAGGCAGATGAGACGGCTACGGGTTTCCGAGCGGGTGCTGATTGGGTACTTCGTGTACACGGCGATCCTGGCTCAGGTGCTGCCGGTGGCGCCGGGGCTGCGGCTGGTCACGGCTGGGGTGAATGCGGCGGTGGTGGCGGGGTTCGCGCTGCTGGCGTGGGGGGAGTCGCTGCGGGGCGGGAGGTTGTTCAGCATCGCGCGGGACTGGTACACCCCGCCGCTGATGCTGCTGGCCTACCGCGAGATGGGGTGGTTCGCGCCCAAGGAGCACAGCTACGAGCTGGAGCGGGCCTGGGTGGTGTGGGACCGGGCGCTGCTCAATGAGTGGGGTCTGCGGGCCGCCATCGAGTCGCTGGGGCCGCTGCTGCCCTCGGTGCTGGAGGCTTCCTACCTGCTGACCTACACGATCCCCTTGTTCGCCATGGCCATGCTGTACGCATACGGCCAGCGGCGGCGTGTGGAGAGGTTCCTGGTGATCTTCCTGCTGGCGATCCTGAGCGCCTATGGGCTGTTTCCCTATTTCCCGTCCGAGCCGCCGCGGAGGGCGTTCCCGGGCGAGCTGTTTCCCAGCTTCGAGACGCTGTTCCGGCGGCTGAACTGGGCGCTGCTGGGAGGTTATGGGATCCATACGAGCGTGTTCCCCAGCGGCCACGTGGCGGGGGCGTTCGCGGGGGCGTTCGCTATGCTGCGGCTGCTGCCGGAGCGGCGGTGGGTGGGATGGCTGCTGCTGGGGCTGGCGGTGTCGATCACCACGGCGACCATCTACGGGCGCTACCACTACGCCGCGGATGCCCTGGCGGGGTTCACCCTCAGCGTGGGGGCCTGGGCGGCGGGAGCGGCGCTAGACCGGCGGGCGGAGCGCTCACTTGTCGGACGCTGAAGCCGCGGGCGTGGAGTCAGACTTGGGGGCGGGCTTGGCGCTCTCGGGCTTGGGCGGCGGGGCGTCGCCATCCCGCTTGGACTGGGGCGCGCGGGCGTAGTCGGTGATGTACCAGCCGGTACCCTTGAACTGGAGGGCCGCCGCAGAAAGCAGGCGCGCCACGGCGCCGCCGCAGTTATCGTGAACCGTTAGCGGCGCGTCGGAGAACTTCTGAATCACTTCAAAGACGTCCCCGCAACGTTCGCACTTGTATTCATACAACGGCATGGACGATGACCTCTAGGCGGCCGCCTTGCGGATTTTCTCGGTGAGCACTTCCAGGGCCTTCCGGAGGAGCTTGTCCTCGGTGGAAGGGGGCGCTGGTTCGGCAGGCTCCGGGGGAGCCTCTTCACCGGCCTCGGCGGGGGGCTCGGCCGCTTCGATCAAGGCATGCGTCGGGGAGACACCGGTGTCCTGTATGGCCTTGCCATTTGGAGAGTAGTACTTGGCCACGGAAAGGAGAATGGCGCCGCCATCTTCGAGTTTGACGGCCTGCCGCTGGGCCGCATCGCCGTAGGTGCGCTCGCCGACCACCTCCGCGCGCTGGCGCTCGAGCAGCGCGGCGGCGGCGATCTCACCGCCGGCGGCGGTCCCGCGGTTGGTGATAAGCACCAACGGCAGCTTGGAGACGGACTTGGCCGGATCCGCCTGGAAGTCCTTCCGCGGCACCCGCTGGCCCTGGAGGTAACCTAGCAAGCCCTTGTCCACGAAGAGGTTGGCCAGCATCAGGCCCTCCTCGGGAGAACCGGTCGCGCAACGCCGCAGGTCCAGCACGATCCCGTTCGGACTCTGCTTCCGGAGCTCGGCCAGGGCGCCGGCGACCTGGGTAGCGCCGCCCGCCAGGAGGCTCTCGGCGCGGATGTAGCCGATCTGCTGGTCGAGCATACGGTGCGTCACCGGCGGGTAAGTAACCATGGCCCGGGTCAAGGTGATCTTCCTGGGTTCCGGGTGGCGGACGGTCAGCACCGAGGCATCCACCGTGGAGCCGGCCTCCCCGTGCAGCAGGAGGTCGGCGTAGGCCAGCGGCATGTCCCGGCTGGAGACGCCATTGATGGATTCGATCATGTCGCCGGTGCTCAGCCCGGCTTGGGCGGCGGCCGAGCCCGGGACGGCGCCAACCACGCCCAGATACCCGTACTTCTTGGACAGGATCAAGCCCACGCCGGCGCGCGGCGTGTCGCGGTGCTTCAGGTACTCCTTGTACTGGCTGGCGCTGAGGTAGCTGGCGAAGGGATCGATGGACTCCAGCAAGCCATTGATCGCGCCCAGGGTGACGTTGGCGAGGTTGGGATCCTCGACGTAGTCGCTCTTGATGCGCGAGAGCACTTCGGTGTAGACGGCCAGTTGGCGGTAGGGCGCTTCGCGTGTGGCTTGCTGGTCGAGCGCCGCGCCGGTAACTACCAGCGCGAGCAGACACAGCGAGACCGCCGCCACGATGATTTTCACACGCTTGTACATAGACTTTAGGACTATCTTCAGTATAACAGAGGCGCGCGGGGACAGACTGAGCATGCGTCGGGATCGCGCCCGCGAGCACGAAAACCCTGGGACAGGCCGGGGTGTCCACGGGGGACACCCAAGCCTGTCCCGGGTTTTCACGACAGGCGAAACCGCGTGAAGTGCGTCCGTGGCCAGAGTTCGGCCAGGGGGCCGAACGCGGTCCAGGGGGACCGCCTCACGATTACTCAGCTTCGGGCGTCCCACCAGGGGTGGGGAGGCTCGGCTTGCTGGCGGGGCGGGGTGCGGGCTGCTTTGAGACGCTGGTCGAACTCCGCGGCCAGCTTGGGCCGCGCCGCCGCGAGGTCTTTCGACTCGCCGGGATCGGCGGCCAGGTCGTACAACTCGACCGCTCCGTTGGGCTTGGGCCGCACGGCCTTCCAGCGCCCGCGGCGGATGGCCTGGGGAGGCGCTTCGTCGTGGAACGCCTTCCGGCTGCCGTCGTAACGGGGCAGCTCCCAATACAGCTCTTCGTGGGGCTTCTGCTTCTTGCCGAGCAGGGTGGGCAGCACCGAGACACCGTCGATAGATCGGGGCGCGGCGGCGCCGGCCACCTCGGCGGCGGTGGGCAGGAAATCCTGGAAGGCCCAGGCGAAGTCGCTCACCTTGCCCGCGGGCACGCGGCCGGGCCAGCGGGCGATCATCGGCACGCGCAGCCCGCCCTCGTAGAGGTTCCCCTTCTGTCCGCGGAACACGCCGGTGTTGCGGAAGAAGTCGTTGAGGAAGCCGCCCATCATGCCGCCGTTGTCGGAGGTGAAGAAGACCAGCGTGTCGCGGTCCACATCCAGCTCCTTGAGCAGGCTCATCAGGCGGCCCACGTAGGAGTCCAGGCGCGTGACCATGCCCGCGTAGGCCGGCCCCAGCTCGGGCTGCGGCATCAGCCGCCCGCGCTTCTCGGAGTATAGCGGCCCGTTGGGGATCTTGCCCCGGTACTCGGCCAGGGAGTCCTCGGGCACGTGCGGCTCGAAGTGCGGAATCGTCCAGGACAAATAGAGGAAGAAGGGGCCGTTCTTCGCGCGGCGGACGAAGTCGAGCGCCTTGTCGGTCATGACGTCGTTGGCGTAGGTCTGCCGTCCCGGGGTGTCATTGCCGGGCAGGGGGTATTCTTTGGCGTTGCTGTAGAGAAAGCGCGGGTACTGGAAGTGAGCGTGGGCCTGGTGGAGGAACCCGAAGAACTCGTGAAAACCGTGCTTCCAGGGCACTCCGGAAGTGCCGATGTCGCCGAGGCCCCACTTGCCGAACAGGCCGGTGCGGTAACCGGCGTCCTTCAGCACATCGGCTACAGTGCGCTCCTCCGGCAGCAGCGGAACCCCGCCGGGATTGGAGCGGATGGGGGTGTGGCCGGTGTGGAGTCCGGTCATCAAGACGCTGCGCGAGGGCGCACATACGGTGCAACCGGCGTAACCGTCGGTGAAACGCAGGCCCTCGGCGGCCAGCCGGTCGATGTGCGGGGTGCGTATCCACTTCTGCCCGTAACAGCCGGGGTCGCCGTAGCCGAGGTCGTCGGCCATCATCCAGACAATATTGGGCTGGCGCGGCTGGCGCGCGGCCAGCACACCGCCGCCCAGGGCGGACAAGAAGGTTCTTCTTTGCATGGGAGCAAGCTCCCTGCCATTCTACTCGGGATTCCGCGGGAACTGCTTGAGCACGCGCTGGACGTAGGCGCGGGTTTCGGCGTAGGGTGGGATGCCGGCGTGGCGGTCCACGGCGGCGGGTCCGGCGTTGTAAGCGGCCAGGGCCAGGGGGGCGGAGTAGCCGTACCTGAGGAGCAGCTCGCGCAGGTAGCGGGCGCCGGCGTCGGCGTTCTGCGCCGGGTCGTTGGGGTCCGCGCCGAGCATGGCCGCGGTGGCGGGCATCAACTGCATCAGGCCCACAGCGCCCTTTGGGGAGACGGCATGGGTGCGAAACGCGCTCTCCGCCTGCGCCACGCTGGCGACGAACTCGACAGGCAATCCCCAGCGCTCGGCCGCCTGGCGCAACAGCTCCTGGGGGCTAGGAGGGGGAGGCGTAGCGCCGGGGACAGGCTGCTGCGTCCACGGGGGGACGGAGTGGCCTGTCCCCGGCGCCGGTTCGAAGCGCTCGACCAGGGCGGCGGGGAACTCGAGGGTGCCTCCGTTGACAAACAGCCGGACTGTGGCGCCTTCGACTTCGTGGCGGTCCACGCGCAGTACGGCGCCGTTGGTGAGCACGGCGTGCTCGGCGGCCCAGCCGGCGGCCGCGAGCAAGGAACACAGCAGGACGCTTCGCAACACGACTCTCTCCAGTGTAGACGCCGGAGCGGCGGCTGGCGTGCAAGCCCCGCCTGGGATATGCTGCCAAGGAGGCTATTGAAAAAGCCCTTCGGCCGGGGCGCGGGGCACAAGCTGAAGCTTATGCTACGTGGCAGGTCAGCGGCCAGCGCGCCCACGTAGGGCGAGCTTCAGCTTGCCAGAGGGCTTTATCAACAGCCTCGTAGAACAAGGAGGCCCGGATGGAAGACACCATCAGGCTGGCGCTGAAGATCCTGAATGTGCTGGCGGCCGTGATGTGGGCGGGGGCGGCGGCCTTCGCCGGCTACCGGATCCACCAGATGCTCACACTCCACGTGGTGGATGCGGAGGTGCTCAAGGCGGAGACGGATTCCTACATGGTGACCGGCGAAGATGAGGACTCCCACGGGTTCCGGCGGCAGTACTCCCACCCCATGTACCGCGCCCTGGCGCTGGTCCGCTACGAGTTCCAGGGCCGGCAGTACCAGGCCGTGGCGCGGCACGTCGCGGAGAGCAGCTTCCGCTCCGGGGCGGACCGGCTGGTGCGGCAGTGGAAAGCAGGCGCGCGCATACGCGTGCACCTCCGCCCGGACAGGCCGGATCGGCCCCAGGTGGGTTTGGGGCTCAATCTGGGCACCTTCAATATGTCCCTGATCCTGGTGGTGACGGGCTTTGTTTTCGTGGGCTTGGGCTGGGGCTTGAAGCGGGTGGCCGCCCATTTCGCGAAGCTGATGGGGGGGTAGGCGGGGCCGGACTGTAACATTTGGCTACGGAAAGCCGCCTTCGCAGTTGATATGAGAAAACCCTGGATGTTGTTGACAATCCTGCTTGTGGTGGCGCTCACCGCGGTGGCGGCGGACGTTACCGGCAAGTGGGTGGCGCAGGTTCCTGGCCGCGAGGGCCAGACCCGCGAGACCACGTTCACCTTCAAGGCCGAGGGGGACAAACTGAGCGGCACGATCTCCGGCCGTCAAGGGCAGGAAAACCCCATTTCCGAGGGCAAGATCAGCGGGGACACGATATCCTTTGTGGTCTCGATGGAGCGCGGCGGCCAGACGTTCAAGCAGACCTATACCGGCAAGGTTTCCGGGGACCAGATCCAGTTCAAGCGCGAGGGCGGCCAGGGGGCGGCCAGGGAGTTCGTCGCCAAGCGCGCCCAGTAGGTCTCGCGGTAAGGTGTCCTGTCTCGCAAGTTGGCTGACAGAAGGCACTAGCGCGGCCGACAGGCTGAAGGCCTATCCCACGGGGCAGCACTGTCAAGTTGTCTGCGAGACAGGACCCTGAAGTAACGCCCGATTCCCGCCCGAGCGGCGGGGAGAGGGTGCGGTGTCCATAGATGCCTGCCACAGGCGCCGTCGTATCTCGTCCGCTCTTGCCCGTGCTGCTGCTTCTGTTCGTAGGCAGCGGCTGTGCCGCGTTGATCTACGAAATTGTGTGGCTCCAGTTGCTACAACTGTCGATCGGTTCGTCGGCGGTTTCGCTGGGTGTGCTGCTGGGGACGTTCATGGGCGGGATGTGCCTGGGCAGCCTGGCCTTGCCGCGGCTGGTTTCGCCGGGGCGGCATCCGTTGCGGGTGTACGGCCTGATCGAGTTGGGGATCGGGATGTGCGGAGTCGTGATCCTGGTGGGGATGCCCTATCTGGACCGGGTGTACGCGGCGATTGCGCGGCCGGGCGTAACGGGGATCCTGGTGCGGGGAGCAGTCTGCGGGTTGTTTCTGCTGCCGCCCGCAATGCTGATGGGGGCCACGCTGCCAGCCATGGCGCGGTGGATCGAGACGACGCCGCGAGGCGTAGCGTGGCTGGGGTACTTCTACGGCGGGAACATCGCGGGCGCGGTGGCGGGATGTCTGCTGGCGGGATTCTATCTGCTGCGAGCACACGACGTGGCGGTGGCGACCTATGCCGCGGCGGCGCTCAACGGGGTGGTGGCGGTTGTCGCGGCGGGTCTGGCAGCCCTGAGGCCCCACCACGCGCCAGGCGGGGTCCCGAGCCAGGACCACGCCGCACCGGGGCCGCAGGCGTGGCCGGTGTATCTGGTGATTGGGCTGTCGGGACTCTGCGCGCTGGGCGCGGAGGTGGTGTGGACCCGCCTGCTGTCGCTGATGCTAGGCCCGACCGTGTACACCTTCGCCATTATTCTGGCGGTGTTCCTGGCAGGGCTGGGCATCGGCAGCAGCGGCGGGGCGTACCTGTCGCGCCGGGTGGCGCGGCCACGGCTGGCGCTGGGTGTCTGCCAACTGCTGCTGGGCGCGGCCATCGCCTGGACGGCGTATGTGCTGGCCCGCTCGCTTCCCTATTGGCGCATCCAGCCTTCGCTGGCGGACCCTTGGGTCAGGTTCCAGATTGACGTGGTGCACTGCCTCTGGGCGATTCTGCCGGCCACGCTGCTGTGGGGAGCGAGCTTCCCGCTGGCCCTGGCCGCCGTGGCCCGGCGCGGGCAGGATCCCGGGCGGCTGGCGGGGCGGGTCTACGCGGCCAACACCGCAGGGGCCATCATCGGCGCTCTCGCCTTCGCCATGGTCGTGATTCCCGGGGCAGGCACTCAGAACTCCCAGCGGCTGTTGACGGGGCTGGCCGCGGGGGCGGCGATTCTGGCGCTGGCGCCGGTGCTGCGGAGGTGGAGGGGCGCGGTTCTCCTGGCGGCTTCGCTGGTGGCGGTGGCGGTGCTGGTGTGGAAGACGCCCGCCGTCCCTTGGGGAGTGATGGCATATGGCCGTCAACTGCCAACCAGGTCGCTCCAGGGAGAGCTGCTGTACCTGGGCGAGGGAATGAACGCTTCGGTGGTGGTGTCGGACCTTTACAAGACCCTCCGTTTCCACGTCAGCGGGAAGGTGGAAGCGTCGAGCGACCAGCAGGACATGCGCCTGCAACGGATGCTGGGGCACATCCCGGCGCTGCTGCATCCCCAGCCCCGGTCGGTGCTGGTGGTGGGTGCGGAGCGGGGGTCACCGCCGGGTCATTCGTGACGCATCCCGAAGTGGAGAGAATCGTGATCTGCGAGATCGAGCGGCTGATTCCGCCGGCCGCGGCGCGGTACTTCGGCCGGGAGAACCACGACGTGATGCGGAACCGCCGCACGGAAGTGGTCCATGACGATGCCCGGCATTACATCCTGACCACGCGGGATACCTTCGACATCATCACTTCCGACCCGATTCATCCCTGGGTGAAAGGCTCCGCCACGCTCTACACCCGTGAGTACTTCGAGCTGTGCAAGCGGCACTTGAAGCCGGGCGGGTTCATCACCCAGTGGGTGCCCCTCTACGAGAGCAGCCTGGAGACGGTGAAGAGCGAGCTGGCCACGTTCTTCGAGGTCTTTCCCAACGGCATAATCTGGGGCAACGACACCGCATTTGAGGAAGGTTACGATGTGGTGCTGCTGGGGCACGCCGAACCGCTTCGGATTGATGTGGACCGGCTCGAAGCGCGGCTGGAGCGCGCGGACCATGCGCGCGTGGTGAAGTCGCTGCGGGAGCTGGGGTTTGTGAAGCCGGTGCATCTGCTGGGAACCTATGCGGGGCGGGCGCGCGACTTGCGGCCCTGGCTGACGGGCGCCGAGATCAATCAGGACCGCAACCTGAGGCTTCAGTACCTGGCGGGAGCGGGGTACCGCTCGCAGGGAGCCGTGTTCATCTACGAGGAGATGCTGCGCTACCGCGAGTTTCCCGAGGACCTGTTCGTCGCCTCCGGGCCGGCCGGAGCGGCGTTGCGAAGGATGCTGCGGCGACCGTGAGAGGTTCCAGCCCGAGTCATCGAAGGTTCTCGATAACCCAGGCGTTGCTTTCCAAGGTGACTTCCCCGAACGCCAGGTACCGGCCGTCGGGGGACGGAACCGGGTTCTCCACGTAGTAGCCCCCTTTGTACAGCAACCGCGTCTCGCCGTCGAGGGGCACGCGCAACAACGGCGGGCCGTTCGAGGCCCAGCCGGTCACGAAAAGGGCCTTTCCGTCGGGCGCCCAGGCCGCGAACTCCAGATGGGTCCAGCCGCCCGCAGAGATTTCGCGGGGCGCCTGGCCCGCCAGTGGCAGCAACTGGATGCGCCCGCTGGCCTCCTCCCGCGCGCCAAACG
>VFZS01000107.1 GCA_016871095.1 Acidobacteriota bacterium | reverse complement strand
AGCGGCATGCCGAGTGCGCGGTGCTGGCCACCTGCCGGCGGCGTCCCAACCTGGGACGTTTCGCGGGAAACCTGGAGGAGCAATTCCGCGTGCTCGAGGCGGCGGTGAAGGCCGGCGCCGGCGCGGTGGATATCGAGGTTGAGAGCGCCGAAGCGGCGCCGGCACGGGTGGAAGAGATGCGTCAGCGCGCCCGGGTGCTGCTCTCCTACCACAACGCGGAGGGCACGCCGGCGCTCGAGCCGGTGCTGCGGCGGATGATGCGCTTCCCCGCGGACGGCTATAAGGTGGTCACCACCGCGCGCAAGCCGTCCGATAACTACCGCCTGGTGGCGTTGGCCAAGGCCCATCCGCGCACCCCGCTGGTCATCCTGGCCATGGGGGAGGCGGGGGTCCCTTCGCGCGTGCTCTCGCCGGCTTTTGGCGGCTTGCACACCTATGCCGCCCCCACGGATGCCGCCGGCACGGCGGCCGGGCAGCTCTCGGCGCGGCAATTGCGGCGCCTCTACGGCGTCGAGAAGCTGTCCCGCAGCGCCAAGGTGTACGGCGTGGTGGCTCATCCGGTGGGGCACTCGCTCTCCCCTGCGGTGCACAACCGGGCCTTCCAGTCGCGGCGGCTGCCGGCCGTCTACCTGCCCTTTCTGGTGGCGCGCACGCAGCTTGCGGATTTCTTCCGGCTGGCCGGGCAGTTACCCCTGGCGGGCTTCAGCGTCACCATTCCGCACAAGCAGCGGGTGATGCGCCACCTGGATGCGGTGGACAGCCTGGCGCGGCGCATCGGCGCCGTCAACACGGTATGGCGCAAGGCCGGCCGGTGGCGCGGCGCCAACAGCGATGTGGACGGAGTGCGTTTGCCGCTGGAGCGTCGTATGCGCCTGGCGGGCGCCTCCATTCTGCTGGCGGGCAATGGCGGCGCGGCGCGCGGCGCGGCTTTCACTCTGGTCGAGGCGGGCGCCAAGGTCAGCGTTGTCGGCCGCAACCCCGAGCGCGCGCGCGCGCTGGCCCGGGCCTGTGGCGCGGAACCTCTGCTCCGCGAGCAGATCCCCGGCCGCCACTTCGACGGCCTGGTGCACGCCACCCCGCTGGGCATGTTCCCGCACGTGGACGAGTGTTTCTTCCCCGACCGCATCCCCGCGGAGGTGGTCTTCGACATGGTCTACAACCCGCAAGAAACACTGCTGCTGCGGCGCGCTGGCGAGCAGGGCAAGACCGTCATCCCCGGCCTGGAGATGTTCCTCGAGCAGGCAGCGCGCCAGTTCGAGATCTGGACCGGCCAGAGCGCCCCCCGCGCGGCCATGGAGCGGGCTGCGCTGGAAGCCCTGGGCCACACGCAGCGCATATAATTGCTACATGTTACTGACGCGCAGGGAGCTGGCGGCGCTGGCGGCGGCGCCGCTGACGGCGCAGGAAGCCGCGCCCCAGCCCGAGAATCCCGCCGAGGAACTCAAGGCCGCCGGCGAACGGTTGCGCCGTACCGCCGGTACGCTCACCAAGTATGCCGTGCCCATGGATGCGGCGCCGGCGTTTTCCTTCAAGGCGTGAGCCATGGCCAAAGTGGGCGATGGCGTCTTCTTCGCGACCGTTGTTGAGCTGAGCGCCCGCCTGCGCGCCAAGGAGTTCTCTTCCGAGGAGCTGACCCGCGCCTTTCTGGATCGCCTGGAGAAGCTCGGCCCGCGCTACAACGCGCTGGCGCTGCTGGTGCGCGACCGGGCCATCGGCCAGGCTAAGGACACCGATGATGAAATCAAGCGCGGGCTCCTGCGGGGGCCGCTCCAGGGCATTCCCTTCGGCGCAAAGGACCTTCTCAGCCTGGCCCGGCTGCCCACCACCTGGGGCGCGCGTCCTTACGCCCAGCAGGTCTTCGACTACGACGCCTCGGTGCTCACCAGGCTCGCTCGGGCGCGCGCCGTGCTCACCGGGAAGCTCTCCATGGTCGAGTTGGCCGGGGGCGGCGGCTACCGTTACGCCGCGGCTTCCATGTTCGGCCCGGGCCTGAATCCCTGGGACCCCACGCGCTGGTCGGGCGGTTCCTCGAGCGGCTCGGGCAGCGCCGTGGCCGCGGGCCTGGTCCCCTTCGCCATCGGCTCGGAGACCTGGGGGTCAATCCTCACGCCCAGCGCCTACTGCGGCGTCACCGGGCTGCGCCCCACTTACGGCCTGGTTAGCCGCTACGGCGCCATGGCCTTGTCCTGGACCATGGACAAGATCGGCCCCATGTGCCGCTCGGCGGAAGACTGCGCGCACGTGCTGCGCGTCATCTCGGGCGGCGACTCCAAGGATCCCGGCTCGGCCGGCAAGACCTTCTACTACGGGCCGCAGTACGTCCCCGCGCTGAAGGACCTCCGCGTAGGGTTCGCGACGTCCGACTTCGAGGAGTGGATCGAGCCGGCCGGCCGCCCGGATTCGGTGAAGTCCTTGGAAATCCTGCGCGGGCTGGGCCTCCAGATGAAGGAGGCTCTGCTTCCGGAGTTTCCTTACAGCGCCGTGGCCGGCCTGATCATCGACGCGGAAGGCTCGGCGGTGTTCGAGCCGCTGATCGAGAGCGGGCAGGTGGACGAGCTGGCGGACCAGAAGCAGATCGCCGGACTGAAGGCGGGCCTCGAGATCCGGGTAAAGGATTATCTGAAAGCCATGCGCATCCGGCGGCTGATCCAGCAGGAGCTGCGCAAGCTGTTCATCGGCTTTGACGTGCTGGTGACCCCGGCCACGCGCGGCCCGGCAACCCAGATCACCCAGGCGCTGGACCGCCGCTCGGCAGGGCTGGCCAAGCCCAGGTCACGCGGCCTGTCCGAGCTGGGCGCGGCGGGGAACCTGGCGGGGTTGCCCGCGCTGTGCCTGCCCTGCGGCTTCGCCGAAGGCCTGCCCGTGGCCATCCAGCTTGTGGGCCGGCCCTTCGCCGAGAACACCCTGCTGGCCATCGGCCATGCCTTCCAGCAGCGCACCGACTTCCACCGGCGCAAACCGCCGGGGGTGTAAGGCCGCTAAGCTCCCACCAGCATCAGGCGCACGTCCATAACGTTGGTGCCGGTCGGGCCGGTCACCAGCAGATCGCCCAGCGGCTGGAAGAAGTGATAGGAGTCGTTGCGGTCCAGCAAGACGCGCGCCTCCAGACCCAGCCGCGCGGCGCGCGAGACGGTGCCGCCATCGGCTACGGCGCCCGCGGCGTCGGTGGGTCCGTCGGTGCCGTCCGTCCCCCCGCTCAACACCACCACGGGATGCACGCCTGCCAGCTCGAGCGCGGCGGCTAAGGCGAATTCCTGGTTGCGCCCGCCCAGCCCCTGGCCGCGCAGCGTCACCGTGGTCTCGCCGCCCGAGATCACGCAGGCGGGCGGCTTCACCGGCCGGTGCGATTGCAGGATTTCCCTGGCGATGGCCGCGTGCACGCGCGCCACCTCGCGGGTCTCGCCCTCGATCATGGTCGAGAGGACCAGGGGGTTGAAGCCCAGCTTGCGCGCCGCTCGCGCGGCCGCGTCCACCGCCAGCCGGTTGCTGCCGATCACCAGGTTCTCGACGCGCTCGAAAAGGCGGTCGCCGGGCTTGGGCGTCTCGGGGATCTCACCACGCACACCCGCCTCGAAGCGGTCTCGCACCGCCGCGGGCACGCGCTCGAGAAGGCCGTACTGCTCCAGGATGCCCCGGGCGGCGGCGAAGGTCGAGCGGTCGGGCGCGGTAGGTCCCGAGCCGATCACGTCCAGGTCGTCGCCGATCACGTCGGAGAGCAGCAGCGCCAGCACGGCGGCCGGAGCGGCCAGCCGCGCCAGTTGCCCGCCTTTGACCGCGGAGATGTGTTTGCGCACCGCGTTCATCTCGTGGATGTTGGCGCCGCAGGCCAGCAGCAGCTTGGTGGCGGCTTGTTTCTCTTCCAGCGTGATGGGCGCGGCGGGCAGCGCCATCAGCGCCGAGGCGCCCCCGGATATCAGGCAGATGACCAGATCCTCCGGACCGGCCTCGCGCGCCAGCGCGGCCATGCGTTCCGCGCCCCGGACCCCGTTCTCGTCCGGGACCGGATGGCCGCACTCGTTCAGCTCGACACGCCGCAGCCGGGCCAGATGCCCGTACTTGGTGTTGATCAGGCCGCCGCGGATGCGCTGCCGCAGCAGGCGCTCCACCCCGGCGGCCATGGTCGCGCTGGCCTTCCCCGCGCCGAGTATGTAAATGTTGCGGAAGGCGTCCAGGCGATACCGCCGCCGGCCCGCCACCAGCGTGTGCCCGTCCAGGGCCAGGTGGCGGCGCACCGCCTCCAGCGGATCGGCCGCCTTCAGCGCCGCCCGGAAAATGACCATCGCCGCCTTGCGCAGCCTTCTCAACGATGCATGCTCCACAGTAGGGGCCTCCTAGTGCCGTTCCAACTTCTTGGACCTGACTGAGTTGAGCCACACCTTGAGCCTCTGACGCAGGTACCGTTTCCCTCTTCCGGTCTTGAGATACCGTTCGCGCCAGAACGCGTCGGCTTGGCTCCCAGACGCCTCATAGTAGGTGAGCTCGAACGGCCGCCGTCCCCGGGTAGAGCGAACCCGCCCTGCCTGGTGATCGCGGACGCGCGCCCCAAGATCCGACGCAGCTCCCGTATGCCACTGACCGTCCCGTTGGCTGTGGAGCACGCAGGTATAGTACATAGGCGAACCAAGTTGGAACGGCACTAGAAGAGAGGCAGCGCCAGCACCGCCTCTGCCACGTTCTCCGCAGCACCGGCGGCGTCCACCCGGAAGTCCGCCCGGGCGTAGCAGTCCCGCCGGGCCTGGTACAGCGCGCCGAATCTCTCCCGGTCGCGCGCCAGAGGCCGGTCGGAATACGACTCGACGCGCCGCCAGGCGGTCTCCAGCGGGCAATCCAGCCACACCGTCACTCCGTTGTGCTCCACCAGATCGAAATTGCAGTCCCGCGCGAAAGCCCCGCCTCCCAGCGCGATAACCTGCGGCCGGCCCGACTGCGCCAGGCGCACGCGCTGGAGCAGCGCCTCCGCCTCGAGACCTCGGAAATGCTCCTCGCCTTCCTGGTCGAAGATGTCGGCGATCGTGCGGCCCTGTTGGGCCTCGATCTCGGCGTCCAGGTCCACGAAGCTCCATCCCAACTGCTCGGCCAGCAGCCGGCCCACCGTAGTCTTGCCGCAACCCATGAAGCCGACCAGGTAGATGGCGGGCGTGCGGGCCAGCTTGACCATCATACCGGAGGCTCCGCGGCGTGATACAGGCGCGCCATCTGGGAGTCCACCAGCGATGGCAGCAGCCGGTGGAGCGCCACCAGCAGCCAGCCCACGCGCGGCGTCATCACCGTGCGCGCCCCGCGCTCGACACCCTTGACGATGGCCTCCGCGCACTGCTCCGCCGTGATCGAGAACTTGCTCGCGCGACGAATGCGCTCCGGCAGGCCCCCCTCCAGCGCGTGCGCGCCGAAGCCGGTCTCGACGTGGCCGGGGCACACCGTGGTCACCTGGATGTTGTAGGGGCGCAGCTCCATGCGCAGGCCGTCCCCCAGCGCCCCGACCGCATACTTGGTGGCGCAGTACAGTGTTAGCCAGGGAAACGCCACCTTGCCGGCGATCGAGCCCACGTTGACGATGGCTCCGCCGCGCTGCCGCTGCATGTGCGGAACCACCCGTTGCGTCAGTTCGAGCAGCGCGAAAAAATTCAGCTCGAACATGCGCCGGGCCGCCTCCGGAGAGGCCCGCCAGGCCGCGGTGTAAAGCCCCACGCCGGCGTTGTTCACCAGGATGTCGATGGTCCCGTATCGCGCGAGCGTGGCATCGACCACCTGGCGGCGCACCGCCTCGCGGGTGAGGTCGCCCGCCACGATCAGCGCCTCGGAGCCGCCCGCCTGCTCGAGCTTCTCACGGGACCGCGCGGTGAGCGCCAGGCGCGCGCCGCGGCGCGCGAAGGCCCCGGCGCAGGCCGCCCCGATCCCCTCCGAGGCGCCGGTTATCAGGACTACTCTGCCGTCCACCCGCATCACTGCGCAGCCCTCATGGTAACAATTCCCGCGCGCGGGGTGCGTCACAATGGTGGGTGCCCGTGCGACAGCACCTGATCGTAGACGCCGACGACACCCTCTGGGAGAACAACATCTACTTCGAGCGCGCCTTCGAGGAGTTCGTCGAGTTCCTGGACCACAGCAAGCTCTCCCCCGCGGAGGTGCGCGTGGTGCTCGACGAGATCGAGCTGGTCAACCGCCACATCCACGGCTACGGCGCGGAGAATTTCGGGCGCAACCTCCGCCAGTGCTACCAGCACCTGGCTGAACGCGATATCGCCGAGGCTGACCTGGAGCGCGTGATGGGCTTCGCCCGGCGCATCCTGGAGCAGCCGGTCGAGCTGCTGCCCGGCGTCGAAGAGACGTTACAGTGCCTCTCCGCGCGCCACGACCTGCTGCTGTTCACCAAGGGACATCCCGACGAGCAGAAGCTGAAGATCGACCGCTCGGGGCTGGGCCCCTGCTTCCGCCACACCGCGGTGGTTAAGGAGAAGAACGTGGCCTCCTACCGCGGCTTGGTCCAGCAGTGCGGGCTGGAGCTGGCGCGCACCTGGATGATCGGCAACTCGCCCCGCTCGGACATCAACCCGGCACTCGAACTGGGCCTCAACGCCGTGTACATCCCCCACCCGCGGACCTGGTCGCTGGAGACCGAGCAGATCCGCCCCGGCCCCGGCCGGCTGCTCGTGCTCCAGGACTTCTCCGACCTGCGGAGGCACTTCTGACGCTCAAGCTCGGCCCGCCGCGGCCGATAAGCCCGGCTGGAGACCCGTGCGAGTCGTCGATGCAGCTTTGGACGGCCTGACCCAGGCCCAAGCCATGCTGGAAGGGACAGCATACCGGCTGGCCCGCCTGCCCCTCGCTCTCGAGCAACCCGCCCCGCAAGATTGCGTGGACCTCTCCGCCGAGATGGTGAACCTCCTCGAGGCCCGCAACCTGTTCCAGATCAACACCCGCGTCCTGCGCACCGCCTTCGAAATGGACGAGCACCTGCTGGATGTGCTGGGCTGAAGGCCCGCCCTCCGCGGTCGCGTTCATCGGGATGTCCCGCTGCCGCCCGTCAGGCCTTGGGATGCGAGCGGTCGTAGACGGCCATCAGGTCGGTGAGGGACACCTGGGTGTACTTCTGGGTGGTAGACAGGCGGGCGTGGCCAAGCAGCTCCTGGATGGCGCGCAGATCGGCGCCGTCGGCCAGCAGATGGGTGGCGAAGGCGTGCCGGAAGCTGTGAGGGTGCACCGAGGCGTCTCCGGCCAGCAGCCGGGCATAGAGCTTGACGATGCCGCGGGCGCCGCGGGCGCTGAGGCGGCGGCCGCCGTGGTTCACCAGCAGGGCCTGCTCGCCGGCGGCCGCCCGGCGCACCGCCAGATAGCGCTCGAGCGCCGCACCCGCTTTGGACCCGTAAGGCACCTGGCGTTCCTTGCGGCCCTTGCCACGCACGCGCAGCCAGCGCTCCGTCGTGTCGAGATCGGCCAGGTTCAGGGCACTGAGTTCGCTGACGCGCAGGCCGCAGCCGTAAAGCATCTCGAAGATGAGCACATCGCGCTCGGGATGAGGACGTTCGAGCTTGCCCTCGGCTACCTGGTCGAGCAGCACGTTGGCCTGTTCGGCGGTCATCACGCGCGGCAGAGTCTGGGGAGCCTTGGGGGTGCGCAGCAGGCGGGCCAGGTTGACCTCGACGATCCCGTCGCGCACCAGGAAGCGGAAGAACGAACGCAAGGCGGCTAGCTTGCGGCGCAGGGTGAGAGGGCTGAGGCGCCGCCGGTGCAGGTCCGCAAGCCAGCCGCGCAGAGCCAGCGTGTCCAACTCTTCCAGGGCAGGCGGAGCGCCGCCCGGTGCGGCGAGGTGCGCGGCGAATTGGCGCAGATCGGCGGCGTAGTTG
This sequence comes from Acidobacteriota bacterium, assembly GCA_016871095.1. Taxonomy (GTDB): domain Bacteria; phylum Acidobacteriota; class Terriglobia; order Bryobacterales; family Bryobacteraceae; genus VFZS01. The sequence goes on along the minus strand of VFZS01000107.1, from coordinate 3,303 downwards.
CGCAGGGTGTGCGCCGAGCTGTTCTCCCGCCGCAGCTCTTCCAGGAACCGCTGGATGTGACGCTCGAGTTCCGCCAAGCTGCTACCAGCTTACGGCGTGCGCAGGTAGTCCTCAAGTGCCTGGAGGGCGCGGCGGCAGGACTGGGCGCGGCGGGCCTGCCTGTCGCGACGGCGGCCTGAGGCCTGCTCCGGGGCGGGCAGCAGATCGAACGTCATGTTGGCGGGCTGGTAGTGGCGCGGGTCCGCGTTGCAGAGATAGTGAGAGAGCGAGCCCAGCGCGGTGGCGCGCGGCAGCGGGCGCGGCGCGGCGCCGCGCGCCAGAGCGGCGGCGTGCCGGCCCGCCATCAGCCCGGCGGCGATGGCCTCGACGTAGCCTTCGGTTCCGCAGAGCTGGCCGGCCACGAAGACGCGGGGGTGCTCCCGGAGCTGCTGGCAATCGTTCAGCACCGCCGGAGCGTTGAGATAGGTGTTGCGGTGAACCTGTCCAAGGCGGAGAAACTCGGCGTGCTCCAGCCCGGGGATCAGCCGCAGGATGCGCTCCTGTTCGCCGAAGCGCAGGTGGTTCTGGAAGCCCACCAGGTTGTAGCTGCCGGCGCGCAGGTTCTCCTGGCGGAGCTGCACGGCGGCGTAGGGGCGCCGGCCGGTGCGCGGGTCGATGAGGCCGGTGGGCTTCATGGGACCGAAGCGCAGGGTGTCGCGCCCGCGGCGGGCCAGCTCCTCCAGGGGGAGGCAGGCTTCGAAGAAGGGAACGTCATCCGGCAGGCGGGAGGCGGCGGCGCGGGCTTCGAGCAGCGCCTCGAGGAAGCGCTCGTACTGCGCGCGGTCCAGCGGGCAGTTGAGGTAGTCGGCCCCGGCATCGAGCGATTTGCCGTAGCGCGAGGCGCGGAACGCGATGCCGGTGTCCACCGAGGCGGCGTCCACGATGGGGCTGATGGCGTCGTGGAAGAAGAGCGCATCGCTGCCGGTGAGGCGGGCGATCTCCGCGGCCAGCGCGTCGCTGGTGAGCGGCCCGCTGGCCAGGACGACTACTCCGTCCGGGATCGCCACCACCTCTTCGCGGCGCACCTCGATGCGGGGGTGGGATCCGACAGCGGCGGTGACGGCGGCGGCGAACCGCTCGCGATCCACCACCAGGGCGTGGCCGCCGGGAACGCGGGCTTCCCCGGCCAGGCGCAACTCGATCGAGCCCAGGCGGCGCAGTTCCTGCTTGAGCAGCCAGGACGCGCCGTAAGGCTGCTCGGACTTGAGCGAGTTGCTGCACACCAACTCAGCCAGCAACGCGGTCCGGTGGGCGGGCGTGGACCGGCGCGGGCGCATCTCGTAGAGCACCGCGCGCGCACCCGCTTCGGCCACCTGCCAGGCCGCCTCGCATCCGGCCAGTCCTCCGCCGATGATATGCACGGGGGAATCAACGCCGGCCAGGAGACACCTCTGGAGGCGCTCAGCGCGACGCCCGGTGGGCGCGGCGGAAACTGTAAATGGCGAAGCCGCCCATCATCACGATGAACAGACCAGTCAGCACCACGCGGAACAGGCTCTCCGGGTCGCCGTCAAACTCGCGCAGGCTGCGGATGGCGGAGGGAACCGCCCACAGCGCCAGCACCAGGAAGACAAAGCCAATGACTTGGTTCCACAGCACGCGCAGAGGGCGCAGAACGGCGGGCACCACATGTTCCAGGAACTGGCGTCCGCGAGTCAGCCACAACATACTTCTGGTCCAGTCCCCATGGTAGCAGAGCGTGCGGGGCCATCCTCACTTCGGCTTGGGGCGCGCCCTGCCGATAAGGGAAAACAGGGCTTGTGAAGTTGCGCGGACAGGACTACAATCAGGGTGGATTAGCTGGCAGAGGGCGGCTCGGGCGCCGGGTGGCCGGGCGGGCCAGAATGGTATCCTGGAAGTAGCCTGAAGAAAGGGGCAGGACGTGGAAGAGAGACTCCGGCGATTGATGCAGGAACTGAGCAACGCCATCAACGAGTCGCTCTCCGAGTCCGACCGCATCGCCGAGGTGATCGGGGAAATCCGGGAGGCGGGTTACGATGTCTTCCTGGTGCTGGAAGCCACCATCGGCTTCAACCGGCGGGGCGAGAGCGAAGCGGAAGAGGATATGCCCGCCGAAGAGGAGCCGGAGCGGCGCCGCCCCCGGGAGCGTCGCTACGAATCCACCACGCGGGTCAAGTGGACCTCGCAGGACCAGAAGTTCCTCAAGGCTCTGCGCATCTCCCTGGAAGAGGACCACCGCTGAGCAGGCGGGGCCGCTTCATACACCCCGCATCAGCTCCTGATAGACCGCCCAGGTCCGGGCCACCGCCGTATCCCACGAGAATGCAGCGGCGCGCCGCCGGCCGCGCGCGATGAAGTCGCGGCGCACGTCTTCTTGGGTGGCAAGTGCGTGCAGCGCCGCGCCCAGGGCCTCGGCGTCGTGAGGGTCCACCAGCAGGGCGGCGTCGCCAGCCACTTCCGGCAACGCCGAGCGGTTGGAAGTCACCACCGCAACTCCTTGCGCCATGGCCTCCAGAACGGGCATGCCGAAACCTTCGTCCAGGGACGCAAAGGCGAGGATGCGCGCGCGTCCGTACAGGTGTCTCAGGGTGGACTCGGAGACGTAGCCCAGCACCTGGATGCGGTCCCGGGCGGGCGAGGCTTCGATGTGGCGCAGGATCTCCTCGGCTCCGAAACCCGGCGAGCCGGCCAGCGCCAGGCGCCAATCGGGTCCCAGCCGGGCGAAGGCTTCGACCAGACGGGTGATGTTCTTGCGCCGCTGGAGGGCGCCCACGTGCAGCACCAGGTTCTCCCTGGCGGCGCCACTGTCGTCAGGGTAAAGCCGTACTCCATGGTGGATCACTCGCAACCGCGCACGCTCGACCCCCAGCAGGCGCTCGACCTGGCGCGCGGTGAACTCCGAGACCGTCACGATAAGAGCGGAGTTCGCAGCCGCGTGCCGCGCCTGTTGCTGGAATCGCTGGCGGAACTCGGGAGTGGAGTACTCGCCGGTCAACACGAACAGATCATGGAAGGTGGTGACCGCCCGGCGCAGGCGCACCGCGGGCAACCGCTGGTTCAGACCGTGGAACACATCCGCGGCGCGCGGGACCAGAGGTTCGTGCAGCAGACGGCGGCGGCAGTTGGGGGGCAGCGGTGTGGTCCACGAGCGGAGCCAGCGGTGGGGACGGTAGCAGCAGTCGAAGCGAGCCTCGGGATGCGCGCGGGCCAGGCCGGCCAGCGTCTCGCGGCAGTAGATACCCACGCCGGAGAGGTTGTCTCCGAGACTATAGGTGGCGTCCAGGGCGATGCGCACGGCTCACC
>VFZS01000106.1 GCA_016871095.1 Acidobacteriota bacterium | reverse complement strand
CTCGGCTCCGGCGATGGCGTTCTGGAGGCGGGCCAGTTCGGCGCCCGCCGGGACGGCGCTCTCGCCGGGGCTGTCCGAGCGGCCGGCCAGCAGCCGGTGCTGTTCAGTCAGCTCCCTGTAGCGGCGCAGGATGCTGGTGAGGTACGTCTCGCGCCGCCGGTTAATATCCTCCAGCTCGCGGGTCAGTTGCGCCACCCGGCCGAGGCGCTCGGAGACGCTCCGGTTCTCCTGGCGCAGCCGTTCGGCGGCGGCCTCCAGGTGGGTCGTCCGCTCCGTTCTGGTCTTCAGTTCGGCCTGCAAGGCCTCGAGCACCCGGTCGCCGCTGGCCAATCGTTCCTTCAGCTCGGCCTCGGAAGCGGCCAGGCGCTTGCCTTCCTCAGCGCTCTTCTCGATTTCAGCCTGCAGAGTCTCGAGGCGGTTTCGCAGTTCACTGAGGGTGGCATGGGCGCGCCCCAGACTCTCGCGGAGGGAGACGATAACCTGGCTTTCAATCTGAGTTCCCGGCGCAGGCGCCTCGCGGGGCGGCGGAGCCCCCTCCGGTTCCCGGGCGGGCGGCGGGGCGCCCGGCGGGACAGCCTCGAGCTGGCGGGCCAGCTCGGCGGAGTGCGCCTCCAGCCGCCGGTTCTCCGCCTCCAACTGAGCCAGGCGGTCAGCCTGCTGTTGCCGGGCATAGTGCAGATACCCGATCCAGGCGAAGGCCAGGGCCAGGGCCAACCACAGCGGGAGCGTGCGCGGGATTCGCATGGCGGCTACTTGTCCTCGAAGACGAAGCGGTTGCGGTAGCTCGCAGCGCGCCCGCCGCCGTCCACCTCGACCGGAACGATCCGGGAGAGTAGCGCCGGCGCCTCGACTTCCAGGCTGTAGTGGGACACGATCGAGCGGAAAGCCGAGGCGATCTGCGCGGGAATGTCCGCTCGCGACCGGCAAAAAACGCTGCTGCCGCCGGCGGCCGCCGCCAGCCTCATCAGGCCCGACTGATAGGCCTGATTGAGCCGGTCGCTGCGGTAGTCCAGGTGCACGATGAGCAACGGGGGCGCCAGCCCGGCCAGCCGGGCCTCCAGCTTGGAGATCCTCTCCAGCACCAGACCCTCCGGGAAGCGGCGGCTCATGTCGTGGCGATCGCTGGAGTTGACCACGGGGTTGATGAAGTCCTCCCGGTAGTTGTGAATGTCGCTGTCGGTGACGTACTGCAACACCAGGCGCACGGAGGCCTTGGCCATGATCAAGTCGGCCAGCCGCGCGGCGGTCTCGATGGTGTCCAGAAACCCGGCCTTGCCGCTGACCGGATAGCTCCGGATGGCCTCCCCCAGCGCGCTCCGGTCGGTGGTGGGATCCACCAGCACCCGCAGGCCGTCCTGGGCGCGGAGCACGGCCACCTGGGTGCGCGCGGGAAGCCCGCCCAGCGCCTGGGCTAGGGCCTGCTTGGCAATCTCGGCCAAGCTGAGTTCCTCGCTCAAGTCCAGCACCAGCAGCACCAGCAGATCGTCGGCCGGCCCTCGCGCCGCCACCACCGGGGCGGGCTTGCCCTCGAGCTTCACATTGAAATCCGACACCGTGAGATCCGGCGCCCCGTCGCGCTGCTCCACCCACACGGGAATCCGAAGCAAATCGCGGCGGGCCTGGGGTGGCGCGGCCAGCAGCAGGGGCAGGCAAACCAAAGCTAGCACGAGGTTTCGCACGTCAGAAACTGAACCTCAATCCCAATTGAATCACGCGCCCGCCGCGCGAGCCAATGATCTTGCCGGCGTTCACGTTGGGTGCGGATGCCGGGCCAATGACCGTATCCGGATCCGTCCAGTTGGCGTGGTTGAGAAAATTCAGCCCTACCGCGCTGAACTCCAGGCTCCGGTCGGCGGTCAGCGCGAAGCGCTTGCTCAGCGACAGGTCGTGGTTCTGGCTCAGCGGAGCGCGCAGTTGGGGATGCGTGCGCGAGGCGTCGCCCAGGCTGAAGTCGGGCGGCTGATCGAACGCCCCCGGATTGAACCACAGGTCCGGTCCCGGATCGGGTACTTGGGGATCCACTCCGGGGACAACGTTCACCCGGAGGCCGCTAACCACCCCCCCGGTGTTGTTAAATTGCGGCTGGAGCGCCAGGGGCTCACCGCTGGTCACCGAGGTCGAGCCGCTGACCGACCAGCCTTCCACGAGGTAGCGGCGCCAGCCGGGGAAGGTCAGCCAGCCCTTGCCCGCGCCCAAGGGCAGCTCGTAAAGGTAGCTGAGCGAGAACCGGTGCGGGTGGCTGTAGCCGGTGAGCGACCACTCATTGCGGCGGTTGAAGAAATCCTGGACCGCGCCGGAGTAGTCGTCGATCTGCTTCGAGAACTCGTAGTAGGCGCCCAGGGTCAGGCCCTGGGTGGCCCGCTTCTCCAGGCGCACATAGCCGGCGTCGCGCCGGTAGCGCCCCAGCGGGTAGGCGCTGTAGACATCGAAGCCCTTGTAGTGCGGGTACGGGCGCAAGGAGCGATTGAAGACCTCGTCGTTGAGCTGGTCGCGGTAGTGAAGGGCATCCGGGGAGATGGCGTTGGGGTTGGCGGCCCAATTGCCCACCAGCAGGTTGTGCCCGCCGGAGAGTCCCGCCCCCACGGTGCATACCAGCGTGCCGGAGAACTCCCGCTCCAGGGAGAAGGAGGCAGAACGGTAGAGCGGCTGCCGCGCGCTCGGCTCAACCAGGTCGGCGATGGTGTCGTTAGCGGCCTCCGCGCGCAAGTCCGGGAACTGCTGGCGCAGGGGCGGCAGTCCCGCGCCCAGCCGGACGGCCGGCTCCAGTTGCACGTTGGGCGAGATCAAGGTGGGTGTGCCGTTGAAGCCCTGGGTGGCCCACTGCCCGAAGTAGACCGGGATGGCGGCGTAGCTGCGGGAGAAGGACACCCGCGCCACGGTCTTTGGCAGCGCCGCCGGGCTCCACGACAGGCTGGCGCTAGGCTCCAGGCGGCCGCGGACCGGCTGGAACGCGCGCTCCCGGCCGCCGCGCCCAGCAAACACCAAAGCGCCCGGCCGCCCGTTCGCTGGATTCACGGCTTCCAGATCCACGGTGGACTGCCGGTCGTACTTTTCCACCCGCGGCGTGCTCACTTCCAGGTTCACGCCCCAGGACAGACTCAGTCCCTGCATGATCTCCCAGGAATGGCGCCACACGGCCATCCCCGTGCTCCGCCGGAAATAGGAGGGCGAGGACACCTGGCTGATCTCGGCGAACTCGGAGAGGCCCAGCAGGAAACTGGCGAAGGCGTGCCCGGTGTTGACTATGCCGGGCAGGCTGGTCAACCCGGACGAGAAGCGGAAGACCCCCGCCGGGTACTGCGGCCCGAAGGTATTGGTTTGGTAACGGTAGTAGCGCCCGTACAGGCGATAGCCGTGCCGCCCCCGGCGAATCGAGAGGCCGTTGGCCCACTCGAAGCCGTTGCGGACGTGCTTCGAGGCCGGACTGCCCCGCCCCATGGACAGGTAGGGCGAGAAACCGAAGATGGGGAAGGCGGGACGGGTGGGAGCGCGCAAGCCGATCAGGGACGCGTAGTCGGTGGTTTCTTCCAGGCCGCTGCTGGAGCCGTCCGTGACGGCCTCGAAGCTGAGCGTGTTTATGGTGCGCGGCGTGATGGTGAAGACGTGCTCCAGCGAGGCCCGCCGGGTGTGGAACCGCCGGTCCGCCGGACCGGGGTTGGCCGCCGAAGGAAACCACGGGGCGGCCACCTGCATGCCGTTGGAAAATGACAATCCCAGGCTCAGCCGATGCCGCTCCCTGAGGTTGTGATCCAGCTTGGCGATCATCCCGTTGGCCACGTTCCGCTCCGGCGACAGAATGAAGTAGTTGTTGCGGAAGAAGGGGCCGGCCGCGGTGTTCGGCTCGGGATAGAACTGGAGCGCCCTCTGCGCCACGGGGTCCAGGCGCGCAGCCGGCATCTGGTTCGAGGGGAAGGGCTCCCGCAGGTACTCAAGGTTGCTGAGCGAAACGGGACTGCGGGGATCAAAGGCCGGGTTGGGCCGGGTGGTCAACGGATCGTAGATGGGCAGCGCGGAACCGGCCTGATCGACAGTCTGGGACCAGTCGCCGCTCCGCTCGGGCACGATCGGGATGGTCCGCAGGTAAGAGCGGGAGATGCTCTCGCGCACGCCCTCGTATGACAGCGAGAAGTGCGTGACGCGCCCGCCGTCATACAGCCGCGGGATCCACACCGGCCCGCTCAGGTTGAAGCCGAACTGGTTGCGGCGCAAGGTGGACTGCGTGCCGCCCCGCTGGCGGACTTCGTGAGGGATCGCGTCCAGGAAGTCATTGCGGACGTTCTCGAACAAGCGGCCATGCCAGCGCCCGGTTCTCCTGCCGTTGCGCCCCTCCGGGCGGGAGCTTTCCGGGCGCAGCCCCAACTCGCGGGTCTGAAGCCGGAATTCCTCGACCGCCTTCTGGATTTCGCTCTGGCGTGCGGGCTGCTGGGCTGCCGCGGGCGTTACAATCGCCCACCAGACGAGCAGGGCCCCGCTGGTACGGCCCATACATCTAGTTTACCCTGTAGACTGAGTCGGTGAGGTGGTCATGAAACTGCTACAGATGGCCGCGGCACTGGGCTGTGAGCTGGTGGGAGACCCCGAGATCGAAATCCGGGGCGTGGCGGGCATGGAACAGGCCGGGCCCGGCGATCTGACCTTCCTGGCCAACCCCAAGTACGCCCACAAGGTGAAGCACACCCGGGCCGGCGCCATTCTGGTGACCGAGCCGGTGCGGGGGATTTCCATCGCCAGTCTCCTCTCCGCCAATCCCTACCTGGACTTCGCCCGCGCCCTCGAGCTGTTCTACACGCCTCCCCGCCCGCCCGTCGGGATTCACCCCCTGGCCTGGGTGGCGGCGAGCGCCCGCATCGGGGAAGGCGCCTCCATCGGGCCGTTCGTGGCCGTGGGTGAGAATGTTGTGCTGGGGCGCAACGCGGTGCTCCACCCCAGCGTCGTCATTTACGAGGGCGCTCAGATCGGTGACGATTTCTATGCGCATTCTCACGCCGTGGTGCGGGAGTTCTGCCGCCTCGGCCACCGGGTGACGCTGGGCAACGGCGCGGTGGTGGGCGGTGACGGCTTCGGCTTCGCGCGCCAGGCCGACGGCCGCCACTACAAGATCGTGCAATCGGGCGTCACGGTGATCGAAGACGACGTCGAGATCCAGGCGCTGTGCTCGATCGACCGCGCCACCGTGGGGGAGACCCGTGTCAAGCGCGGCGCCAAGCTGGACAGCCTGGTGCAGGTGGGCCACGCCTGCGTGGTGGGCGAGGACAACATCCTGTGCGCTCAGGTGGGCCTGGCCGGCAGCTCCATTCTGGAGAAGAACGTGCTTCTCGCCGGGCAGGCGGGCATCTCTGGACATCTCACCATCCACGACAACGCCGTGGTCTACGCGCAAAGCGGCATCGGCGGCGATGTGGAGGCGGGTGCAGTCATGTCCGGCTCGCCGGCCTTCGAGGCCGCCACCTGGCGGCGCGCGGTGACCGCGTTCCCCAAACTGCCCGAGCTGCTCAAGACGATGCGCGATCTGGCGAAAAGAGTGACAGAGCTCGAGAAAGCGACACAGCGGAACCATGCATAGACATCCTGGACATCCCTCCTGCGGAGTGGCCTACAAGAACCGCGAGTTTCTGGACAGCCCGGATGCCCGGGCCTTGCGCATCTTGTCCGAGTACCTGGAGCCATATTCCCACTTCCGGCGCGAGAAGGTGCGCGACACCGTCGTGTTCTTCGGCTCGGCCCGCCTTAAGGAGGACAGCCCGCTGGGCCGCTACTACGAGGAAGCCCGCACGCTCGCCCGCCTGGTCACCGAGTGGTCCGAGGGCATCCGCAACTCCTCCCGCCGCTTCGTGGTATGCACCGGCGGCGGTCCGGGCATCATGGAAGCCGCCAATCGCGGCGCCCGCGAGGCCGGCGGCAAGTCGGTCGGCCTGAATATCGGTTTGCCCTTTGAGCAGTTCCCCAATCCCTACATCTCGCCGGAGCTGTGCTTCGAGTTCCACTACTTCTTCATGCGTAAGTTCTGGTTCGCCTACTTGGCTAAGGCCCTGGTGGTCTTCCCCGGAGGCTTCGGCACCCTGGACGAGCTGATGGAGATGCTCACCCTCACCCAGACCCAGAAACTGGCCAAGAAGATCATCATCGTGCTCTATGGCACGTCCTACTGGAAGGAAGTCGTCAACTTCGAGGCCCTGGCCCGCCAGGGCATGATCTCTCCGGAGGACCTGGAGCTGTTCGAGTACGCCGACGACCCCGACACCGCCTTCAGCATCCTGCGCGACGGCCTGACGCGGCTCTACATGGAGCCGCCCGCGCTGCTGCCCGAGCACGAGCGCGAAACCCCCGCCATCGCCAAGTCCCGCATCCCCGGCCCCGGTGCCGGGCCTGGCGCGACGGCCACGTAACCGCCCCAGCAGTCAGACTGCCCCATCCTGCCCGGTGCTAGAATGAAGGGCGATGGGCGGCCTGCTGGAAAAAGCGATTTGCGAAGCCTCCAAGCTCCCTCCAAGCGAGCAGGAAGCCATCGGCGCCTGGCTGCTCGCGGAACTCGAGTCCGAGCGCCGGTGGGCTGAGCTCTTCGGGAATCTGGGCAGCGCCCTGGAGCGAATGGCGGACGCGGCTTTGGAGCAGCACGCTCAGGGCCTGACCACGCCGCTCGATCCGGACCGGTTGTGAAGTCGCACATCACGCCCGCCTTCCGGAAAAGGCTGGCTTCGCTGCCTCGCGACGTACGCCGCCAGGCCCGCTTGGCATACCTTCAGTTCATCGAGAACCCACGGTACCCCGGTCTGCGCTTCAGGCAGATTCATGGTTCGGATCGGCTGGTCTCAGTCCGCATCAGCCGTGAGTACCGTGCGGTCGGCGTCCGCATGTCGCCGGACGAAATCGTCTGGTTCTGGGTCGGCACGCACGACGAATACGAGACGCTTCTCGCAAGACGATGAGGCGGCGTGACGCCCTGCTGCCTCGCGACCCGCAACATCAATGGGCGCCTAGGCGGATCGAGCGGTCGGCGCGGCCCCAGCATGGTGAAGCTTGTGCTGCCTCAGCCGCGTCGCACCTCCAAATCGCCGCCCCGAACCCCACCCCCCTCCAAGTTGCTACAATACCGCCGTAACCATGCGGAACTGGCGGGTGGCGGTGATGGGGCGCACCGGGCGCGGGGGCTATGGCCATCTTCTGGACATGGTGTGGAAGCAGTTCCCCAACGTCCAGATCGTGGCGGTGGCCGACGACAACCCCGAGGGGCTGAAGAAGGCTGCGGAGCGGCTGGGGACGCGGGCCGCCTACACGGATTACCGCCAAATGCTGCGGCAGGAGAAGCCCGAAGTGGTTTCGGTCGCGCCGCGCTGGGTGGATTGCCACCTGGAGATGGTGCTGGCGGTGGCCGAGGCCGGGGCCTCCATGTACCTGGAGAAGCCCATGGCGCGCACCCCCGCCGAGACCGACCGGATGATCGCGGCCTGCGACAAAGCGCGGGTGAAGCTGGCCGTGGCGCACCAGATGCGCATCGCGCCCATCCTGGAGCTGGCCAAACAGCGGTTGGCCGAGGGCGTCATCGGGCAGTTGCAGGAGATGCGCGCCCGCGGCAAGGAGGACGCGCGCGCCGGGGGCGAGGACCTGATGGTGCTGGGCACGCATCTGTTCGACCTGATGCGCCAGTTCGGCGGCGACCCGCTGTGGGCCGTGGGGCGTGTGACCGTGGCGGGCCACGACGTACAGCGGCGCGACGTGCGCGAGGGCAACGAGGGCCTCGGTCCGCTGGCCGGCGACGCCGTCGCCGGCATGTTCGCCTTCCGCGACGGCCTGACCGGCTACTTCGGCAGCCGGCGCAACCCGGAGACCAGCGGCGCCCGCTGGGGAGTGGATCTTTATGGCAGCGGCGGCGTCATGGCCCTTCGCGCCGACATGAACCCCGAGGTGTACATCTGCGCATCGCCGCGCTGGACCGGCGCGCCCTGGACCCGGCTCACTCTGCCCGGCAACCCGCCGCCCCGCGACACCAACGAGGCCAACCGCGTACTGGTGGCCGACCTGCTGGAGGCCATCGAGCAGGACCGCGAGCCCAAGGCCAGCGGCCGCCACGCCCGCTGGACCATCGAAATGGCCCTGGCCCTGTATGAATCCCAGCTCGCCGGAGGACGGGTGCACTTCCCGCTGAAGAACCGGGATCACCCGCTGGCGCGGTGAGCCATCTTAACATCATGTGGGCGCGTGTGCGGGCCCTCCTGGGGAAACTCGGGCGCTTGCAGAAGCTGTTTTTGACCCTGCTGGTGGTGTACGTGCCCGTGCTGCTGGCCTGGCCAGGCAGCGATCCGGAGTTGTTTCTGCGGCTGGTGGTGTACGTGGTGGGCTTCGTGGTGGCCTGCCGCCTGATGCGGCGCCACATCAGGACCGCCATCTGGCGCCTGCGCAACCGCCTGCTGGTGGTGTTCCTGTTCGTCGCCGTGGTGCCGGTGGTGCTGATCATGCTGCTGGTGGGTATCGGCGCCTGGATCCTGACCGGGCAGATCGCCACCTACCTGGTGATCACGGAACTGGACCGGCGCACCAGCGCGCTGCTGATGCCGGCCCGCCTGCACGTGCGCGGGCTATCGCCCGTATACCGGCAACGGTTCCCCGGCTTGCAGTTGCTGTCCACCAACGGCGGCGCGTGGCGCGACCCGCCGGACGCGCCCATCACCGCGCCCCCCAAGGGCTGGCAGGAAACGGCCGGCCTGATGTCCAGGGGCGGGGCCTTGCACGTGTGGGCCCACGCGGCGCGTGAGGGCAAGGAGACCACCCTGGTGGTCCCCATGTCCGCGGACGCGCTCTCGGAACTGGTACCCGGCCTGGCGGAGGTGACCATCCTCCTGGAGGAGGAAACGCCCGCGGCTTCGGCCGCTCCGCGCGGGCGTGGCGCCGCGGTTTCCATTTCCGGCCGGCGCTATCGCACCTCGCAGGCCGCGCGCGCATCCAAGGACTACCTGCCGCCCCAAGCGAACCGTTTCGACCGCGAGGTGACCTACCTGTGTCCGGTGTCGGTGGCCTTCTGGGAGACTCCGGGCCGCGTGGAGACCCGCGTGCTCATCATCCGGACCCGCTACTTCGCCGTGCTGGGCACTCTGTTCGGGCAGACCGTCGAGTTTTCACCCGGCTTCACCATGGCGGCGCTGGCTTCCTTCGCCTTCACCGTGGTGGCCATTCTGTTTCTCCTCGTCGAGGCGGTCTCGCTGGTGATCGGCGCCCGGCTGACGCGTAGCGTTACCGGGGCCGTCCACAGCCTCTACGAGGGCACCCAACGGGTCCGGCTAGGGGATTTTTCCCACCGCATCGAAGTCAGGGGCAACGATCAACTGGCCGAGCTGGGACACTCCTTTAACCGCATGACCGAGAACCTGGAGCGGCTGGTGGACGTGGCCAAGGAGAAGGAGCGGCTGCAAGGCGAGATCGAGATCGCGCGCGAGGTGCAGAACCAGCTCTATCCCAGGAGCCTGCCGGTGTCGAAGACCCTGCGGCTGACCGGGTGTTGCCGCCCCGCGCGGATGGTCTCGGGCGACTACTACGACTACCAGCACCTGGAGGAGGAGCGGCTGGCGCTGGCCATCGGCGACGTGGCGGGCAAGGGGATCTCGGCGGCGCTGCTGATGGCCACGGTGCAGTCCAGCATGCGCGCCCAGCTCCGCGGGTGGCGGGAGCTGGAAGCCGGCGGCGCCGCCCCGGAGAAGCTCACTCCGGCGGGACTGGTGTCCCGGCTCAATCAGCAGCTCTACGCGTACACCTCGGCGGAGAAGTTCTCCACCTTCTACTTCGCCCTCTATGACGACCGCACCGGGGGGATGACCTACACCAACGCCGGTCACCTGCCGCCCATGCTGGTGCATGACGGCGCGGTCTCGCGCCTGGACGTCACGGGGATGATCGTGGGCGCCTTTCCCTTCGCCCACTACGAGGAGAGCACCGTGCAACTGACGCCCGGCGACCTGCTGGTGTGCTTCACCGACGGCGTCACCGAGCCGGAGAACGAGTACGGTGAGATGTTCGGCGAGGAGCGCTTGATGGATCTGCTGCTGCGGCACCAGCGGGGCGAAGGCGAGGAGCTTATCGAGGCGGTCGTCGAGGCGGTGCGTCACTGGACCGGCTCGCCGGAGTTGCAGGACGACATGACTATGCTGGTGGCGCGCAGAATCTGAGAACCCATGGACCGGCTGAAACGGCGCTTCCTGTACATCGCTCTGGCCATTCTGGTGGCGCTGGCGGGCGGGACGGCGGGTTTCACCCTGATTGAGGGCTACCCGCCCTTCGACGCCTTCTACATGACGCTGATCACCATGACCACTATCGGCTACGAGGAGGTGCAGCGGCTGCACACGGCGGGCCGGGTGTTCAACAGCTTCCTGATCATCTACGGCGTCACGGTGATGTTCTTCGCCATCGGGGCCATGACCCAGGCGGTGCTGGAGATGGAGCTGCCCGAGCTGTTCGGCAGACGGCGGGTGAGACGCATGATCGACAAACTGGAGAACCACTACATCGTGTGCGGTTTCGGGCGCGTGGGGCGCGCGGCGGCCTGGGAGCTTCGGCAAGCGGAAGTCCCCTTCCTGGTGGTGGACCGGAGCCCGGAGCGCATCGAGCGGGCGGAGCGCGCGCGGATGCTGGGCCTGAACGCGGATTCCACGCGCGACGAGACGCTGCTGGAGGCCGGCGTGAGCCGCGCGCGGGGGCTGATCGCGGCGCTGGCCACCGACGCCGACAACCTGTTCGTCATCCTCTCGGCCAAGAACCTCAACCCGCGCCTGCTGGTGGCGGCCCGCGCCGGAGAGGAGGAGGCCGAGGAGAAGCTGCGCCGCGCCGGTGCGGACGTGGTCTTCGCCCCCTACTCGAACGCCGGCCACCAGTTGGCCCTCTCGCTGTTGCGGCCCCACGTGGTGCAGTTCCTGGATGTGGCCACGCGCAGCATCGGCCTGGACGTGGGCATCGAGCAGGTGCGCGTGGCGGCCTCCAGCGAGTTCGTCTCGCGCTCGCTCCAGCAGTTGCAGGTGCGCCGCGAGCTGGGCGTCATCGTGCTGGCCATCCGCAAGGCCGACGGGCAGATGCAGTTCAACCCGCCGGCGGACGCGGTTATCGACGCCGACGACTGCTTGATCGTGATGGGTGAGCGCGACAACCTGCGCCGCCTGGAGCAAAGGCTTACGGAGGCCCGCGTATGAAAGTGCTCACCGCGGAGCAGATGCGGGCCGTGGACGCCCGCACCATGGAGCTGGGCATCCCCGGCCTGATCCTCATGGAAAAC
>VFZS01000105.1 GCA_016871095.1 Acidobacteriota bacterium | reverse complement strand
CACCTGGAAACTGCCCTGGCCTCCGGGGGCCGGACGGCGGCGGTCCTGGATCTCGGCCGGACCGTCAAAAGAGAGCACCACCCAATCGAAGTAGTCGCCGATAAAGCGGGCGCGCTCCTCGCTGAAGACGCCGTTGGTGGTGGCCTCCAGCCGCGGGCGCAGCCCCCGCTCCGCCGCCGCGGCCCGCGTCCGGTGCACCACCACGTCCACCAACTCCGGCGCGGTGAATGGCTCCCCGCCGAACAGGTGCACGTCCAGCCGGTCTCCGCCGGTGCGCGCCACCTCCTCCGCCATCCAGTCAACCGCGGCCACGGCCAGCCGCGGATCCATCTGCCGGCAGGAAGCCCCGGCCGCGCCGAAGCCGCAGTACACGCAGCGGAGGTTGCAGGCGCGCGTGGGGATCAGTCCCAGGAACTGCGGACGCAGCGGGCCCTGGCGAGGCCGCGGCTCGGGCGCCGCCTCGCCCTCCAGCGCCGCGCGCAGGTCGGGGAGTTGCGCTGAGCCATTGCGGCCGCCCCGCAAGCTCGCCACCGCGGCGGGCGTATTCCACCGAACCCGTCAGCACCTCCCAGTGGACGCTGGGCTCACCGCCGCCGTGGTAGTTCACCTCCACCCAGGGGATTCCCCGGCGCGACGCGTTGGCGGCCACGAAGTCGATACCCCGCCGGGCGGTTTCCAGCGGCATGTAGCGGGCAGGCGTCTCCCCCGCCGAGGCATAGCAGTACCGGCACCGCAGGCTGCACGCCGTGGTCAACAACAGCGTGACGGAGACCGGCTGGGGCTCGCCCGTGAAGACGGCGCAGGGCGCCGCCTCCGGCGGTCCGTCCAGGATCTGAAGCTGGCGCAGGAGAGCGGCCAATGAGCCGTCCGGGTCGGCGGTCTCATCCGCGCGGACCGCTTCCAGCGCCGCCAGGAACCGCACCACGGCGGCGTTAGCCAGGAAGGCCGCGCGACGCAGCGGTGCGTAGACCAAGTACCGGCCGGCCCCTAGGGGAATCGCATGAAGATCACGCGCTAGTTGGGGCACTGCCTATGGCTCCTGGCTTACCGGAACACCCCAGAATACTCGACGCGGCCGCCACAGACAAGCGCACCCAAGAGGGCGTTTCGCGCGGCGGAGCGGCGGGAGAAGCAGTGAGCAGGTTCACCGCACCGCCAAGGTGATCCCCGGCTGGCTGCGCTTGCCCGCTACACTCACGACCACCGGCAGGCTGGCGCCCGGCGTCACGGCATCCGGGATGCGCGCATTCACCTGCCAGACTCCCGCCGCCGGCCCCAAGACTTAGCCTCAACGCTGTTCACTTTGCGTAAACCCGACCGCTCACTGAGAAGGTGTGAAAGAACCGCCAACAGGCTGGAAAGCCTATTCCACTGTGCGCGCAAGTGCTTTCATTGCCACGTGGAATGGGCATTCTTGCCTGTGCCCGCCCGCCGTGAGGCGATTCTTTCACACGTTCTGACGCTCGCGGCTCGGCTACGGCTCGCGAACCTGAGGGAAATGCAGCGGAGCCGCGAGCGTGAGCGAGTGGTCTGTGCTTAAGTGAACCGGATCGGACTTAGCCTGACTTTCGCAGTCAGGGACTGATATCGCCGGCCAGGCGGCCGCGTGCACCGTAACCGATTGGCACTGGGAGATTGCACAGGGCGGCATAGCCGCAACCGAACCCACTGGGGCGAGCCTCCAGGCCTGCAAGCCGGTTTTCCAACCGGCTTGTGGACGGGCGGGGAAGCCGGCAGGAATGCCGGCTTGCAAGCGTGGACGCTTGCCCCACAGGCAGCTCCAGAATCGTCGCGCGCCGCGAAGAGAGTGGTGGTTAGTAGTGCAACTATCCCCCGGAACCCGGTGCGGGCTCGCGAAGGGTTCACTCCGGCTTGGGGCCGCAGGAATCGCCCGGTCCCCGACCAGGCCTCGAGGGCCTTCAACCGCCCACGAAGCGGCTGAACAGCAGCCAGCCCGCTATCACCAGGACTATCCAGATCCAGTCCATCACTCTCATCATAGCGCGGCGACTTCGCGTGCCGCTCCCGGTCTGCTACCTTGGAGGCAGAGACTTGGCATGGATCCCCCGCCCGGCAGCGGCGCCCGCAGCGAGTCCCCCATCATTTACGGAGCCGTGGGACGGCTGAGCGTGCTGGGCGTGCCCACGCGCCTGCACTTCACGCTGCTGCTCCTGCTGGCGTTCGTGCTGTTCGTCGGCGTGGGCGTGGACCAGCCCCCGCTGATGAACCTGGCCGATGCGGGGGCGATCCTGCTGGCGCTTGGCCTGCACGAGCTGGGGCGCGGGCTGGTGTGCCGGTGGCGCGGCATCCGGATGGTGGAGAACGTCATCTTCCCGATCGGCGGCATCGCCCGTCTGGAGCGCCCGCCGAGACCCCGTGATGAGTTCTGGATGTCGGCCGCAGGCCCGGCCCTGAACCTGGCGGCGGCCGGAGCGCTACTCGGGCTGCTGGCGTGGCTGGGGGCGCTGGCCCCGGTGGTGCGCACCGCCGAGGTCACGGCGGTGGCCGTCCTTCAGCGGCTGGCCTTGATGAACCTGGCGCTCGGCGGGATCAATCTGCTGCCCGCCTTCCCCATGGACGGCGGCCGGATCCTGCGCTCGCTGGTGGCCCTGCACCGTCCGCATCACGAAGCCACGCGCGTGGCCGCCGCCACGGGGCGGTGGCTGGCCATCGGGGTGGGGCTGTACGGAATGCTCTCGGCCAACTTCCTGCTGCTGTTCATGGCCCTGTTCGTGTATTTGGGGGCCGTTCAGGAGAGCGCCGCCGCCACTGGGCGGTTCCTCACCCAGGGCATCCCGGTGCGCGCCGCAATGGTGACGGAATTCCGCACGCTCACCCACGGCGACACCATCCGCGATGCGGCCACCCTGTTGCTGGCCACCACCCAGCAGGATTTTCCGGTGCTGCACGGCGGGCAGGTGGTGGGTCTGTTGAGCCGCACGGCGCTGCTCAAGGCCCTGGCTTCCGAAGGCCCCGAGGCGTACGTGGCCAGCGCCATGGAACGCAACTTCGTGCGCCTGTCGCCGGACGAGGACCTCTCCCAGGTGCTGCCCACGGCGCTGCGCTCGGGCTCCTGCGCCCTGGTCATGGAAGAGGACCGGCTGCTGGGGCTGCTGACGGCGGAGAACCTCTCCGAGTTCCTGCTGCTGCGCCGCTTCGGGATGGGGCCTGAGCGGCCCTCCGCTCCGCCGTCCGGCGCGTGATCGTATCCTAAGGATCTCGCTTCGCGCCCAAAGGACGAGGGAGCGAGACGGCGGAGGCGCCCTGGACCGCCAGCTCCACTGGCTCGCTGGCCACGCCGTCGGCGGTGATTACCAGCGGGTAGAGGCCGCCCGCCAGCCCCTCCGGCACCTGGAAGTTCACCTGGCAGACCCCCGCCAGACCCGGCGCCAGACCGGCGTATTGAGGTTGGACCGTGGCGCCTCCCACCAAGACGGTAACGGGTGCGCGCGCCAGCAGCCGCGGCGCCGCCTGCCCCGCGGCAACCGCGCCGTCCACCCTTCCCAGTCCCGTCAGGTAGACGGTCACGAACTCACCCGGCGCCGCCGGAGCCTCGCGGGTGACCAAACCGCCGGTGGTGGCGTGCACCACCGCGGCCTGCCGGCCGGACGCCGCGGGAACGGTGAAAACCGCCGGGGCCGTCCCGGTCATCAGGACAACCGCCTCGGCGGACCCGTTTGGAGTGTTGACACGCAACAGGGCCAGACCTGAGGTTTCGAAGGCCAGTTGCGCGTTGATTTGCGAGTTGGACACGTAGAACAAGGGTGCAGGCTGGTCGTTAAAAGTCACGCTCACCCCGCCCAAGTCCTGAGGCAGGGGAAGGCTCTCCGCGACACGCTCCTCTCCGGCCAAGCTCTCCCCGAAGATGCTCACCACCGCCCCAGGGGCCAGACGGGGCGTGAACGAGGCCGCGTTGACCACCGGCGTGTCAGAGAGGGAGGGCGCCGGCGCCAGCGTCACCCGGTCGATCTCCTGCCCGTCGATGCGGATGGCGCGCAGCGTCATTCTGGCGCCGGCCACCTCGGCGCGCACGTAGTGATGCGTCATCTCGCCGAAGGCCATTAGCGGATGGGGCCGGAACGGGTACAGCGCCGCGCCTCCGCCGCCCGTGGTGATGTAGACGGTGCCCTGGTCCTGCGCCGGCGCGCCGTCCCGCAAGGGCAGCGTCCGCTGGTAGCTGTGCTCGTGCCCGTGGAAGACCACCTGCACGCGGTGACGCTCCAGGATCGGAATCAGCCGCGCGCGCAGGTCCGCCCGGATGGCGGCGCCCTGGTGGAACCCGCTGGAATAGGGCGGATGATGGAACCAGGCCACCCGCCAGAACTGACGGGTCTGGGCCAAGTCCCTTTCCAGCCACTCCAGCATGGGCCCGCCAGCGCGCAACGCTTCGCTGAAGGGCAGGTTGGTGTCGAGGGACACGAAGTGGACGTTGCCCCAGTCGAAGGAGTAGTAGCGGCCGCGATCCGGCTCCGGCACTGCTTCAGCGGGGAGGGCGTGCACCGCGAAGTAGGCCGCGGCGTTGCGCGTTAAGTAGTCGTGATTGCCCGGCGCGGGAAAGAACGGGGCACGCTTCATCAGCTCACGGTAGAAGGGGAAGTAGTAGTCTTCGTACTCGTTGAAGCTGCCCGCCCCCTGCGCGACATCTCCCACGTGCAGCACCAGGGCCGGGCGCTCCACCTCGATGAGCCGGGCCAGCCGCGCTTGTTCGGGGCTGCCCACCCCGCTGTCGCCGAAAACCAGGAACTGGAAAGGTCCTGGCCCCGGCGTGCGGAACCGCATCCCCTCGTCCTCGGCCAGCACCCGGCCGTTCACCAGAACCCGGTAGGAGTACTGCGTTCCCGGCGTCAGCCCACGCAGCTCCGCCTCGTACTGATAGAAGTCCGCAGGCAGCCCGGTTTCCGCTGGCGCGAACTGCCGGATCCGCGCCGCGGCTGTGAGCCAGCTCTTGCGGTCGGCAGAATACTCAACCGCGCCCCCGCCCGGCTCGAGGGTGGTCCACATCACCGTGGCCCGGTCCGGACGGACGTTTTGCAGGTACGGATGCCGCGAGAGCGTCGCGGCCGGGGCAAGCGCCACCGCCAGCCAGAGAGCTATGAGCACGCGCCGGGCCGTCCGCGGGTTCACGGGTTCACCTCCGGCCACGGGCAGCCCGCCGCTACCAGTTCGTTACGTATGTAGTCGTACCGCTCACGCGTGTATTTCAACAGGTGCTCGACGGCCTGCTCGAAGTCCTCGTTGCTGCACGCGTGAGGCACGCCGAACACCTCCGTGGAACACTGCTTCAACTCGTCAGTGTACACGGCTTCGCGGATCTGCCGGTACATTCGCCGGATCTCTTGGTCGAGCCAGCCCTCCGCCGCTCCGGCCAGCGCCGCGCTGGCGGCCAGAGTCGCCAGGTAGGCCGCCCGCAGCTCCGGGACGGCTCCCGCGCGCCGCATGAGCACATTGGTGTCCCAGTTGCGGTTGATCAATCGCTCCGGATCGCGGAAGGTGTTGTCCTTGTCCCAGGCCAGGAACTGCCAGCCGCTGCGCCTGGCAAAACCGTACAGGTAGAAGTTGGCCAGCCCCGAATCGCCCACGATGCCGTCAATCTCGCCCAGGTAGGACTCGATGGCCGCCTGCTTCATATAGAGCTGAAGGTCCAGCAGCGGCGCCATGGCCTGGGGGAACTCCTCGTCCGGCGCCTGATTGATCAGCCGGATCAAGTCCACCAGGGGTCCGGGATTGGGGTCCTTCTCACGGGTCTGAGGTTTGAAGGGGACGGGAACGTAGGCGCCCGGGTCCGGGCCGCGATACTCGAAGCTGTAGGGGCCGTCCCAGGCGTACTCGTAGAGGTAGCCGCTATCCTCCCCGAAGTGGCGCGTGAGGTAGCGCTTATCCACAGATTCCACCACTACGTAGATCCCCGCATACCGCCCGTTAAGGTACACCCGTGCGTGCGCCACCCGCGGCGACGGCAATCCCATCACCCGGAAGAACTGCATGCTCAGGCGCTCCTTGAGGAAGGAGGCATCCTGAAGGGAGTTCTTGAGCTGGACGGATTTCAGCCCCAGGAACGAATCTTCCTCGTCGTAGCGGTCGAAATCCACCCGCAGGCCCGGTTTGATGGGGTTGCGGCTGCCATAGCCGCGCGAGCGAATGCCGGTGTTGTACTTGACGATCCCGCGCCACTCGAACTCGCACGGAAAGTAGATGTTCTCCATGTACCGCTCGCGCAGGGTGAGCCAGTCCGCTTCGCGTACGGTCAGCCGGATCTCATGCATCCCGCTGGGGTCGAAGAAATCGTCGGCGCTCTGGGCGGCCGCGCCCGAGGCTATCGCCAGCGCGACAAGGACGGGTGCCCAGCAACACATAACCTGTGCCCTCTCTACCACACCAATAGAGACCTTCTGATCTGCCCCAAGTATAGCAGGCGGCCGGAAGCGGGATGGAGCTGGCGCGGGGCGGCATCCAGCGTGCTCAGCATACCTTATCGGATACTATCGGTACTACCCCGTTGGAAATAGTCCAGGATGCCGTGACACAATTACCCCATGAGCGGTTTCCTGCTGGTGCGCGGCGCCCGCCAGTTGCTGACTTTGCGCGGCCCCAGCGGTCCACGCCGCGGCGGCCAGTTGCGGGACCTGGGACTAATCCAGGACGGGGCGCTGCTCATCCGCAATGGGGTCATCACCTCGGTGGGACCCAGCCGCCGGGTGGAGAACCTGACCGAGGCGCGCTCGGCTCGCGAGATCGACGCGTCCGGCCGCGTAGTGATGCCCGGTTTCGTGGACAGCCATACGCACTTGGTGGCCGGTCCGTCCCGTCTGGCCGAGTACGAGACCCAACTGAGCGAAGCCGGGGCGCCGGGACCAGCTCCCCCCGGGGCGGGCTCCACCGCGGCCGCCCGGTCCTGGCGCACGCTGCCCGCCTCGCGCTTGCTGCTGCAAGCCCGGCGCAGACTGGAGACCCTGATCCGCCACGGGACCACCACGGTGGAGGCCAAGTCCGGGGCTGGCCAGGAGGAAACCGGCGAACTGAAGATCCTCCGGGTGTTGGCGGCTTTGAATGAGCGACCCTTGGACGTGGTGGCCACCTGCCTGGCTGGCAAGGCCGTCCCCGTGGAGTACTTGGGCCAACCCGACGATTACCTGCACTGGATGCGGACACACCTGCTGCCCAAGATCCGCCGCCGCCGTCTGGCCCGCTTCGTGGATGTAACCTGTACGCCGGGCGGCCTGGGAGCGGACCAGGCCCGGATCTGCCTGGAAGCTGCTCGGGCACTGGGCTTCCGGTTGAAGATCCACGCCGAACACGCCGAACACGACGGGGGCGCGCGCACGGCGGTTGAACTGGGGGCGACCAGCGCCGACGGCCTGGAGCATGCCACCGCGGACGACGTCGCGTTGCTGGCCGCCTCCCCCACGGTCGCCACCCTACTGCCCGCAAACGGCTGCGGGACTGCCCAACGCCGCCCACCGGCCCGCGCCCTCATCGACGAGGGCGGCGCCGTGGCCCTGGCCACCGGCTTCAATCCCACCGCCTCCTCCCCAGGCAGCATGCAGATGGTAATGGCCCTGGCTTGTTCACATCTGGGGCTGCTTCCGGCCGAGGCCCTATGCGCCGCCACGGTCAACGGGGCTCACGCAGTCGGGCTCGCTGACCGCGTGGGTTCTCTGGAAGCCGGCAAGCAAGCCGATGTGCTCATCCTGGCGGCGCCGGACTATCGCGAGGTAGCCTGTCATTTTGGGGGGAACCTCGTAGCGATGACCCTGAAGCGAGGCCAGGTTCTCTATCAGCAGGGGGAGGTGCAGTGGCCCGAAGATTGATCGAGTGTGTTCCGAATTTCTCCGAGGGTCGCGACCGGGAGAAGGTCGCCGCGCTGGTGGATGCGGTGCGCTCGGTGTCGGGAGTGATCTTCCTGGGGCTGGAGCTGGATCCGGACCACAACCGCTCGGTGCTGACCTTCGCCGGCCCGCCGGAGAATGTGGCTGAGGCGGCCCTGCGCGTAGTGGGCAAGGCGGTCGAGGTGATCGACCTGACCCAGCACGCTGGCGCCCATCCGCGCGTGGGCGCCGCCGACGTGGTCCCCTTTGTGCCCATCGAGGGCGTCACGCTGGAGGAGTGCGCGCGCATCGCCCACCAGGTGGGTCACGAGATCTGGAGGCTCTACCAGGTCCCGGTCTACTTCTACGAGGCCGCCGCCCGCCGCCCCGACCGTGTCCACCTGGAGAATCTCCGCCGCGGGCAGTTCGAAACCCTCCGGGAGGAGGTGCTCACGGACTCCGTGCGCGCCCCGGACGTCGGCGAGCCGCGCCTGCACCCCACCGCGGGCGCGGTGGTGGTGGGCGCCCGCAAGTACCTGATCGCCTTCAACATCAATTTGAACACCCCGGATGTAGAGGTGGCCAAGAAGATCGCCCGGGCGATTCGCTACTCCTCCGGGGGCTTTCGCTACGTTAAGGCCATCGGCGTGCCCCTAGGCTCCCGGCGTCTGGCTCAGGTATCCATCAACCTGACGGATTTCGAGCAGACACCCCTGCACCGGATCTTCGAGACCGTCCGGCTGGAGGCCGCCCGGTATGGCGCCGACATCGCTGGCAGCGAGATCGTGGGCCTTATCCCCCGGCGCGCGCTGGAGGCGGCCGGCGAGTACTTCCTGCGCTGCGAGAACTTCACCCCTGACTCGGTGCTGGAGGACCGGCTGGCGCGGGAGGTTCCCCAGGTGGACCTGACCGAGCTGCTGGAGTCGCTGGCGGCGCCGCCGGAGCGTCCTGTGGCCGCCACCGCCGCAGCCGTGGCCGCGGCCGTGGCCGCTGCCCTGGCCGTCAGCGTAGCCACCCAGGTGGGGGAGCCTGCGTCCGAGTTCGAGGCTGCCCAGGGGTTCTTCGCCGAGGCGGTCCAGCGCCACCGTGCCGCCGTCCAGGCTGTGGCGGGCGCTCGCTCCGCGAGCGGCGCCGAGGCCCAGCCGGCGCTGGATGAGGCGCTTCAGCAGGCCGCGCTGCTCACCCTCGAGGTTGCTGAGCGGGCCCACCGACTGCTGCTCCGCGTCGAAGACCTAGATCCGGACGTAGCCATTCCGCTGTCCGCCGATCTGGCCACGGCACGCGCCCTGGCCCGCGGCGCCCGGGCCTCGGCCCTGGCCGGGGTGGGGAGCCAGTTGGAGACCCTCACCGACGGCGCCCTGCTGGAGCGCATCCTGAAACGCCTGGGCGCGATAGAATCCGATTAGTGACGGTCCCCCCGGTTGCACGACTTCCGCGCCCCCGCTGGCTCCGCGCCCCCGCGCCCGCCGGCCCGGGCTACCGCCAGGTCAGCGCCTTGGTGGAGGGGCTGGGTCTGCACACCGTTTGCCAGAGCGCCGCCTGTCCCAACCTGGGCGACTGCTGGAACCGCCGCACCGCCACCTTCCTGTTGCTGGGAGCCGTCTGCACCCGAGGCTGCCGCTTCTGCGCGGTCAGCAAGGGGGTTCCCCAAGAGCCGGACCCAGGTGAGCCGCCCCGCGTTGCCGGGGCCGTGGCGGCCCTCGAATTGCAGTACGCCGTGCTGACCAGTGTTACCCGGGACGACCTCCCGGACGGGGGCGCCAGCCAGTTTGCGGCCACCATCCGGGCCATCCGCAATCGGGTTCCCGGGTGCCGGGTCGAGGTGCTGGTTCCCGACTTCCAAGGCGCCCGCGACGCCCTCGAGACCGTGCTGGAGACGGCGCCGGATGTGCTCAACCACAACCTGGAAACCGTGCCTCGCCTCTATCTCCAGGTCCGGCCCGGCGCGTCCTACCAGCGCTCCCTCGGGTTGCTGGCGGAAAGCCGCAGGCTCGGCCCACCCGTCCCCACCAAGTCCGGTCTCATGCTCGGCTTCGGGGAGTCGCCCGGGGAGGTGGTCGCGGTTCTCCGCGACCTGCGGGCCGCCGGCGTGGAACTGCTGACCCTGGGCCAGTACCTGCAACCCTCCCCGAAACACCTGCCCGTCAGCCGCTTCGTTCCCCCGGAGGAGTTCGACGCTCTGGCCGCCCAGGGACGCCGCATGGGGTTCCGCCACGTCGAAGCCGGACCCCTGGTCCGCAGCTCTTACCACGCCGCTTCGCAGTCTTTGCTCCCCACAGCCCAACCCGCGTGAGAAGTTTGGCCTCCGGCGACGACTAACCCTATAGAGCACAGCGGGACCAGCATGGGCAGGCGTGTTCTCATACTCGGCCTCTTCGCGGTAGTAGGCAGTCCCATCGTCTCGTCACTGCTGCTGGCGAAAGGACGCGGCGGCCGCGCCACCTGTGTGGGCGGCACGGTCGCCGCGGTTTCTTCCCGGACCGAGGGGCTCATCGACACCACCGATCCGGCGCACTTCGTCTTCCAGGCCAAGGCCGTCCGGATTCAGGTGCCGTACGCGAAGGTCAACCTGCTCGAGTACGGCCAGACGGTCAGCCGCCGTTACGCCCTGGGCGTGCTGCTCTCGCCGGTGCTGCTGCTGAGCAAGTCACGTAAGCACTTCCTCACCGTGGGTTACACCGACGCGGAAGAGCGCCAGCAAGCTTTGGTTTTTCGGGTCCACAAGGACGACGTGCGGGGCACGCTGGTGTCCCTCGAAGTCAAGACGGGGCTCAAAGTCCACTATCAGGACGAAGAGGCCCGCAAAGCCGGAAAGGGATGAGGAGGCTGCGATGCTCTGGCTGGTTGCCCTGACCGCTGCCCTGCTGGCCGCCCAGCAGACGCAGGCCCCGGAGCGGCCGGACGGCGAGATCACTGCCCGCCAGGAGAACCTGGAGCGTGAGACCCTGGTCCAGTTGCTCACCCTCAAGCGGGTGTACGTGGATCGCCTCAGCGGGGGCGAAACCGCCGCCCAAATTCGCGACATGATCATCTCCAGCCTCCAAGCCGCCCGGCTGTTCGTAATAACGGAAAACCCCGACCGGGCCGACGCTATCCTGCGCGGTTCCGCCGAGGACCTGGTATTCACTGACACGTTTTCCTCCAGCGAAGGCATTCAGGCGCGCGGCGCCATCTCGACTGCCTCCCCCCAGAGCCGCAGCTCCTCCAGCCGCCGCTCAGCCTACCTGAGCGCTGGCGTTGGGGACCAGGAATCGACCCGCATCGCCGAGCGCAAGCACGAGGCCTCGGCGGCGGTCCGCCTGGTAAACAAGGAGGGTGACGTGATCTGGTCCACCACCCAGGAGAGCCAGGGGGGCAAGTTCCGCGGGGCCAGCGCGGACGTGACCGAGAAGATCACCCGCCAGCTTCTGGCCGATTACGCGCGGGCGCGCAAGCTGGCGCCTCGCTGAGGCCCCTTCGGCCGGCGTCGGGGGGCAAACATTAAGATTTCATTAGTGTTGGCGTAGGTTATGGACATTCAGGTGTGATTGTGTTATTCTTCTATCAGTCGCTAAACACATAGCATCCCCGGCGACGGGACCTAGCCCGTCGCTAGCCCCTCT
>VFZS01000104.1 GCA_016871095.1 Acidobacteriota bacterium | reverse complement strand
TCGAGATCGCCCGCGGCTTCAAGCCCATGCCAGCCGACGAGATGCGGAAGTTCTCAGACCGCCTTTCGGCCGCCCACCAGGCCGCCCTGAACCGCTACTTCGCCCATCACGTGGACGTGTAGGGGTCGGCGCGTCCGCGACAGCCTTGTCGCGCTCCAGCGTCAGGTCGCCGCGTCGCGCTACAGCACCTTGCCCTGGCGCTCGTAGGCCGGGATGTCGAACTCGTCTACCGGTTCGGGCAGGTCCGGCGGCGGTGGCTCGGGCGGCGCTGTGGCGGGCGGGGGCGGCTCGGGTTGGGGCGCCGGCTCCGGCTCGGCCGTCCACACGGCCGGTTCCTCCGCGAGCGGTCTCTGGTCGCCCGCCGCGGGCGCTTCTTTGCGGGGGAAGCCCGCGGCGATCACCGTGACCTTTACCGCGTCGCCCATGGCCTCCTTGAGCACGATGCCGAAGGTGAGCTCCACGTCCGGGCATTCGGCGGCCTGGCGGATGAGGGCGCAGGCTTCGGCCAGCTCGTGCAGTCCCAGGCGGCTCGAGGCCGTAACGTTCAGCAGCACGCTGCGCGCGCCGCGAATGCCGGTTTCCTCCAGCAAAGGGCAATTGATGGCCTGCCGCGCGGCCTCCACCACGGCGTTCTCGCCCTGGGCCACGGCCGTACCCATGCGGGCGCATCCCGTGCCCTGGAGAATGGCGCGGAGGTTCGAGAAGTCCCGGTTGATCAGGCCCGCCGCGGTGTTCAGCTCGACGATGTTCTCGACCGTCTGCCGCAGCAGGTCGTAGCCCATGTGGAAGGCCTCCACCACCGTGGCCCCGCGCGGCGCCAGGGCCAGCAAGCGGTCATTGGGGACGGCGATGACCGTATCCACCGTGGCGGCCAGCTCCGCCAAGCCCTTCTCGGCCTGTCTCATGGGACGCGCGCCCTCGATGCTGAACGGCTTGGTAACCACCGCGACCGTCACCGCGTTCAACTGCTTGGCCAGCGAAGCGATCACCGGCGTGGCGCCGGTGCCAATGCCGCCGCCCAGGCCGGCCGTGAGGAAGACCATATCGGCGCCCTGGAGCGCCTCCACGATGCGCTCGGTATCGTCCAGGGCGGCCTGCCGGCCGACGGAGGGATCCCCGCCCGCGGCGCGCCCGCCCGTGTTCTTGGCGCCGATGGCCACCTGCTGCCGCACCGGCGAGGCCGCCAGGGCCTGCGCATCAGTGTCGATCACGAAGAAGCCGACGCCTTCCAGGCCTGCGTTCATCATGTAGGCAACGGCGTTGGTCCCTCCGCCTCCGATGCCCACCACCTTGATCCTGGCCCGGTGGGGAGCCTCTTCTTCTTCGATTTCGTATTTCAGCGTGTCGAGTCCCGCCTCCAGTACCGCCATTTTTCACCCCCACCAACCGCGCAGAAGACCGCTGCCGCCCCGCTCGCGCCCCTCCAGGAACTTCCGCCGCGCGGAATACATGGCCAGACCGGCAGCGGTGGTCCAGGCCGGGGTATTCAGTTCCTGGGGCCAGTCTTGAATGCCCACGGGCAGGCCATTGCGGGCCTGACAACCCAGGATTTCCTCCGCCAGTTCGCACATGCCGGCCAGGCGGGCGGCGCCGCCGGTGAGCACCACGCCCACTACGCTCTGGTCCATTGAGATGCGCACCATCTCATCGCGCACCCAGTCGAACAGATCCTTGGCCCGGGCTTCCAGGATCAGGTTCAGGTCCCGCCGCGGGCGCTCTCGCGCCTCGCGCCCGTTGGAGCCCGGCAGCACGATGATGCTATTGGCCGCCGTGTGGTCCATGACCGCGCACCCGTACTGCTGCTTGGCGGCCTCGGCCTCCTGGTAGTTGAGCCGCAGGCCGCGGGCCACGTCCCAGGTGAAGTGGTCGCCGCACAGTCGCATCCCGCCGGAATGGATCACCGCCTCGCCGTAGTAGACCGCCATCTCGGTGGACTGCGCCCCGATGTCCAGAATGATGATGCCCTCGCGGCGGTCCCGCGGGAGCACCGCGCCGTAAGCCGCCGCCAGCGGCTCGAACAGGCTGTCCTCAACCTCCACGTGGGCCCGGTTGGCGGCGCCCACCAGCTCCTGGTGCTCCTGCATGGACACCATGATGATGTGTACGAAGGCCTCCAGCTTGGAGCCCATCATGCCCACTGGGTTGCGGTGGCCGGGGTTGTCGTCCACGGCGAAGTCCTGCGCCAGCAAATGCAGGATCATGCGGTCGTTGGGGAGCACCATCCGGGCCGCGCGATCGATGGCGCGCTTCACGTCCGCGTGGGTGATTTCGCTCTGGTAGCTGAACTCGTACGTCCCCCGGCTGTTGTGACCGCTGACGGTGTCGCCGCCGATGCCCAGCACCACCGATCCGAGGGACACCCCGGCCATGGCTTCGGCGGATTGGATGGCCTCCCGCATCGAGGCGGACACGGCGTTATGGTCGGCCAGCCGCCCGCGGTTCCATCCCTGCGACGGCGCCTGCCCGTAGCCCAGGAACCGCAGCCGCCGGCCCTCCAGGCAGCAGACCACGCAGCGGGTCTGAACGCTGCCCGCATCCAGACCCGCCCCCAGGATGGCCTTATCGGACACCCTCGCCCCCCTTGGCGGCCGTGATGCGCCCCTCCAGCCGTAAGTCGAAGGTGGTGGCCTGAGGCAGGCGGCGGCGGATCTCGGCATAGTTGCCCAGGAAATTCTCCAGACGCGCCCGAAAGCCGGCATCGCCGAGCACCAGCCTCACCGGAAACCCCTCCAGGATGGCGAGGACCTTCAGGTTGGAGGGGTCGGAGGCATCCACCTCCGAGATGTGGCTGGCCGCCGGCCCGGCCTCCCGCAGCAGGCGCAGCAGCGCGTCCACACGTTCCCGGCGCGCCAGCAAGGGCTGCGCTGGCGAGACCCCGAGCAGAACCGGCAGGGCGAACTCGGCCCGCTGCGGCGCTTCCAGGATGACGCCCTCGGCATCGATCAGCGCCATCCGCGAGAAGGCGCCCGCCTGCGAGCGCAGCATCAGGAAGGCCACCGGAGCGCGTTCAACAATGCGCACCACCACCTGATGGGGCCAGTGCCGCTCCACCCGCGCCTCCCGCACCCAGCCCACTTGCTCGAGGGCGCGGCGGCGGGCCTCCAGCGGAATCAGGTATACGCTGCGGCCGAAATCGGCGGCGAAGGCCTGGCGCAACCGCGCGGGCGAAGCGTGGACGGCGCCCTCGATGCGCACTCCGGATCCCTCGGCCCGGCCGGCCTCGCCCGGCAGCGTGAAGCGCGGGTCGCTGGCCAGAAACTGGTCCGCCTGGTAGAACACTATGCCGGCCCCCAGCAGCGCCAGGCCGAAGGCCGCCACGGCGAGCCACAGGCGCATCCGCCGGGGCTGCTGACGGCGAGCTTCCGGGCGCTCGCGCGGGCGCCTCACCGGTTCCCCCATCGGGGCCGGGTGCGCCTCGGGCGCTTCCGCCGGAAGCTCCAGCTCGAGTTGCGCACTCTGCCTACGCCCCATGTTCCTCCCTCCGGCGCAGCCCTTCCAGGATGCTCTCCCCCGCCTGCCAGATGTTGCCCGCGCCCAGGGTCAGCACCGCGTCCCCTTCTCCGGCCGCGGCCAGCGCCATCTCGGCAGCGCGCTCCAGGCTTCCCGCGTACTCCGCGCCCCGGTGCCCGAAGGCCCGCAGGCGCTCGACCAGCGCCGCCGCGTTCACCCCTTCGATGGGCCGCTCCGAGGCGGCGTAGATGTCCGTCACCCACACCGCGTCGGCCTGACAGAAGCAGCGCGCGAACTCGTCCATCAGGTGAAAGGTGCGGGTGTAGCGGTGGGGCTGGAAGACCGCCAGCACCCGCCGGTAGTGGCACTGCCGCGCCGCGGAGAGCGTGGCCCGGATCTCGGTGGGATGGTGCCCGTAGTCGTCGATCACCGTCACCCCGGCGGCCTGCCCCCGCACCTGGAAGCGCCGCTCCGGGCCGCTGAACTCCGCCAGCGCCTCGCGCATGGCGTCCACCGGCAGATCCAGCTCCACGCCTGCGGCGACCGCCGCGGCGGCGTTGAGCACGTTGTGCAAACCCGGAACCTGGAGGCTGAACTCGCCCAGGTCCTGCTCGCCCGCCCGCAGCCGGAAGGCGCTGGCGAAGTGGCCCCCGCTTATATCGGTCACCTGGAAATCGGCCTGCGCCCGGGTCCCGTAGGTGATCGTGCGCCGCCTCACCAGCGGCAGTATCCGCTGCACCTGCTCGTCGTCCAGGCACAGGATGACCGCGCCGTAGAAAGGCGCCCGGTTGACGAACTCGACGAAGGCCGCGCGGATCTCCTCGATGGAGGCGTAGTGATCCAGGTGCTCCCGGTCGATGTTGGTCACGATGGCCACGATGGGCGACAGCTTCAGGAACGAGCCGTCGCTTTCGTCCGACTCCACCACCAGGAAGTCGCTGCGGCCCAGCCGCGCATTCGAGCCGCCGATGGCTTTCAGCCGCCCCCCCACCACGACGGTGGGGTCCTTGCCCGCGTGGCTGAGCATGGCGGCCAGCATCGAGGTGGTGGTGGTCTTGCCGTGACTGCCCGCCACCGCGATGCCGTACTTCAGGCGCATCAGCTCGGCCAGCAGCTCGCCCCGCGGGATAACCGGAATCTTCAGCCTGCGCGCCTCCTGCACCTCCGGGTTGTCCTTGTCGATGGCGGAGCTGACCACCAGGGCCTTGGCCGCGCCGACGTTCTCCGCCGCGTGTCCCTCGAACACGCGCGTCCCCAGCGCCTCAAGACGCGCGGTGACGGCGGTCAGCTTGAGATCTGAGCCGGAGATGGGGAAGCCCAGCTCCAGCAGCACCTCGGCCAGGCCGCTCATGCCGATGCCGCCGATGCCGGTGAAATGCAGGTGCTGGGGCTTCAAAAACATTTCGTTAGTATATTGTTCCCGCTTCCCGGTCCCTTGTCAATGCTCCCGCGCATGCCCCGCGGCCTCCTCCAGCGCCTCCGCCGCCCGTTCGGCGGCCCGCGGGCGGGCCAGCCCGCGCGCGGCGGCGCCCATCCGCTCCAGCCGCCCCGGCTCCGTGAGCAGGCCGCGGACCTCTTCGACCAGCCGCGCCCCGGTGAACTCCGCGTCGGCCACCAGGCGGGCCGCTCCGGCGCGGGCCAGCGCCTCGGCGTTGCGCTGCTGGTGGTCGTCGGCGGCGTAGGGGAATGGCACCAGGATGGCGGGCTTGCCGGCGGCCGCCAGCTCGGCCACCGCCCCGGCGCCGGAACGCGAAATCACCAGGTCGGCGGCGGCGAAGGCCAGCGGCATGTCCTGGATGAAAGGCACTACTTCGCCCTCCAGTTCCGTCTCGGCGAACGCCCGGGCCATCTCGACGTGGGCCTGCGGCCCGGTCTGGTGGACCAGGCGCACCCACAAATCCGCCGCGCTGAACAGCGGCCAGGCCTCCCGCGCGGCCTGGTTGAGCCGGCGCGAGCCCTGGCTGCCGCCGGTGATGAGAATGGTGAGCACGTCGCCACGCGGCTTGGCCGGCAGGGCGAAGAACTCGCTCCGCACCGGCAGGCCGGTTACCTCGGCGCGGCCCGCGGGGAAATAGCGGGCCGCTTCCGGAAAACTGATCAGCGCGCGCGCCGCGAAGCGTCCCATCCGGCGGTTGGTCATGCCGGGCATGGCGTTTGGCTCCATCAGCACCAGGGGAATCCGGCGGAGCCGCGCCGCCAGCATCACCGGGCCTGCGGCGTAACCTCCCAGGCTGAACACCGCCGCCGGACGCCGCCGTTTCAGCAGCCGGTACACCCGCGCGATGCTGCGCGGCAACTGCCCCAGGGTCCGCAGAGTGCGCCCCAGGCCGACGCGCTTCAGCCCGCCGATCTCGATCCACTCCAGCTCGAAACCGGCGGCTGGCACAAGCCGCGATTCCAGGCCCGGGCGCGTCCCGACGAAGAAGGGCGCGTGCCCCCGGCGGCGCAGCTCCTCGGCCACCGCCAGCAGCGGGATTACGTGGCCGCCCGTGCCGCCGCCGGCCATCAGGAACACCCGCTGTACCGTCCCGCTCATCCCGCCTGCTCGCTCACGCTCATCATCAGGCCCAGGCACATCAGCGTGCTCAGCAGGGAGCTGCCTCCATAGCTGATCATGGGCAGCGGAATCCCCTTGGTGGGGGCCAGCCCCAGCACCACGCTCATGTTCACCAGGGCCTGCACCACAATCATGGTGGTCACCCCGATGGCGATGTAGCGCCCGAACTCCTCCTGGATGCGGGCCAGCCTCAGGCCGCACACCAGGATCACCATGAAGCCCAGCAGCACGAAGGTGGTCCCGGCCAGCCCCAGCTCCTCGCCCACGATGGCGAAGATGAAGTCGTTGTGGGCCTCAGGCAGGTAGCCCAGCTTCATCTTGCTGTCGGTGAGTCCTTGCCCCACCAGCCCGCCGCTGCCCAGCGCCAGCTTGGATTGCCGGGGCTGGTAGTTGGGGTCGCGGGTGTGGACCGAGCGGTCCAGATACTCCTTGAGTTTGCGGCCCCACTCGAACTGCACCAGTTTCTCGTACTTCGGGTCGAAAAAGACCACCAGCCGGCCCAGCCTGTAGGGCTTGATGGCCACGGCCAGCACCCCAGCCAGGAAACCCACCGCCAGGAC
Organism: Acidobacteriota bacterium; assembly: GCA_016871095.1. Classification (GTDB taxonomy): domain Bacteria; phylum Acidobacteriota; class Terriglobia; order Bryobacterales; family Bryobacteraceae; genus VFZS01. Next base: position 4,865 of record VFZS01000104.1, on the reverse strand, counting down.
CATGGCCACGTAACGCCAGGCCAGGCCCGCCAGGAAGAACACTGCCGCGGCGGTGATCACCAGCACCACCGCCGTCCCCAGGTCGGCGATCACCACGGCCACCGACAGCAACCCCACAGTGAGCGATGCCGGCAGCAGGGTGTGGCGGTCGTTGATGGCCTTGGCGCGGCGCGACACGAAGTACGCCAGGAAAATGATCAACGCGGGCTTGGCCAGCTCCGAGGGCTGCATCCCCACCAGGCCCAGGCGCAGGAAGCGGTGCGCCCGCGCCCCCAGGGCGAACACCGCCAGCAGCAGCACCACCACTACGCCGATCGAGCCGAAGGCCCAGGTGGCGTTGTTCAGCCTGCGGTAGTCGATCTTCTTGAGGAACATCATCACCAGGAAGGCCAGCACGAACCACAGGAACTGGCGCAGGATAAAGTAACCCTCGAAGTTGTAGTGATGCTTGGCGGCGTAGGTCGAGGCGCTGTAGACCATGACCAGCCCGAAGGACGTCAGGGCCGCGGTGGTCCCAAACAGCAGCCAGTCGCTCTTTACTTGCCGCACTTCAGGAGGTCTCCCCGAGCTGCTGCACCAGCCGCTTGAATTCCCGGCCGCGGTGCTCGTAATTGTCGAACTGATCGAAGCTGGCGCAGGCCGGCGCCAGCAGGATCACCTCGCCGGGAGCGGCCTGGCGGACGGCGGCGCGCACGGCCCCTTCCAGGGTTCCGGACTCGATCAGGGGCACGGCGCCGCGCAACTGCTCCGCGATGACGGGAGCGGCCGCCCCGATCAACAGGACGGCGCGCGCCTTGCTTCGCAGCGGCTCCGCCAGCGGGGTGTAGGGCGCGCCCTTGTCCTTGCCGCCCAGGATCACCCACAGCCCGCCCTCGAAGGCGTCCAGCGCCTTCAGAGTGGCGTCCACGTTGGTGGCTTTCGAGTCGTTGTAGAAGTCCACACCGCCGGCGCGGGCCACGAATTCCAGCCGGTGCTCGACCCCCGGGAAACTCGCGGCGGCCTCCGCGACAGCCTCCAGGCTCGCTCCCGCAAGCTGTGCCGCGCAGGCCGCCGCAAGGGTGTTCTCGATATTGTGACGCCCCCGCAGCGGGATGTGGCGCGCCTCCAGGAAGGCCCGGCCCTCGCACCACAGCCGGCCGTCCTTCAGGTACATCCCCGGTTTCACCGGCCCCTCCAGGCTGAACCAGTAGACCCGCGCGCGCGTGCGCCGGCTGTACTCGCCGCAGGTGGGATCGCCGGCGTTGAGCACGGCATAATCCTGTTCCGTCTGCCTCTCGAACAGGCGCGCCTTGGCAGCGGCGTAGGCGGCGAAGTCGTGGTGGCGGTCCAGGTGATCGGGCGTGACGTTGAGCGCCACGCCGATGGCGGCGCGGAAGCTCGCGACGGTCTCCAACTGGAAGCTCGATAGCTCCAGCACGTTCCACTGCTCAGGGCGCGAGGCGGCCACCATACCGCAGGCCGCCGCTCCGATGTTGCCGCCCACCTGCGTGGGGATGCCCGCCGCGCGCAGCAGGTGGCCGGTCAGGGCGGTGGTGGTGGTCTTGCCATTCGAGCCGGTGATGCCGATGATGGGGCCGCGCAGAAGCTGTCCGGCCAGCTCCATCTCGCCGATCACCGGCACACCCCGGCGCCGGGCCTGCTCCAGCTCGGGCAGGTCCGCGGGCACGCCCGGGGAAATCACGATCACCTCGGCTTGCTCGAACACCGCGGGGGCCTGGACGCGGAAGTCGGCCCCCGCGCGCGCCAGCGCCGGGGCGGCCTGCGGAAGCTCTGCCAGCGGCTTCTCATCGGTGGCCAGCACCCGCACGCCCTGCCCGGCCAGCAGCTCCACCGCCGCCAGCCCGGAGCGGCCCATCCCCACCACCAGCACTCGTTTGCCCGCGTACTCCACTCGCTCACCTCAGCTTCAACGTGGTCAGTGCGAACAGCGCCATCACCAGCCCCGCGATCCAGAACCGCACGATGATCTTCGATTCCAGCCAGCCCAGCGCCTCGAAGTGGTGGTGCAGCGGCGCCATCTTGAAGATGCGCTTGCCGCGCAGCTTGAAGCTGGCCACTTGCAGGATCACCGACAGGGCCTCCAGCACGTACACGCCGCCGATGAACAGCAGCAGGATCTCCTGCTTGATCAGCACCGCCACCACTCCCATGCTGCCGCCCAGGGCCAGCGAGCCGACGTCCCCCATGAACACTTCCGCCGGGTGGGCGTTATACCACAGGAAACCCAGGCAGGCGCCCACGGTGGCCCCGCAGAACACCGTCAGCTCGGCGGCGCCGGGCAGCCGCGCCAGGTCCAGGTAGGTCCCGAACACCGCGTGGCCGCTGGTGTAGGTCAGCACGGTCATGGCCCCCGCCGCGATGATCATCAGCCCGATGGCCAGCCCGTCCAGACCGTCCGTCAGGTTCACCGAGTCGGAAGATCCCACAATCACCAGGATCAGGAAGACGAAGAACAAGATGAAGGCGAACGGGTAGGTCAGGGGATTGCTGGTGAGGGCCTGGATCAGCAGGTCGGGCTTGAACTCCTTGAAGAAGGGCACGTTGATGCGGGTGTCGTAGATGCCCCCGGCCCGCAAGGCCAGCAGGCACACCCCCAGCAGCACGGCCACCAGGCATTCCAACAGGAACTTGCGCCGCGCCGTCAGCCCCAGGTTCTTGCGGCGCGTCACCTTGAGGTAGTCGTCCCAGAAGCCGATGGCCGCGAAGCTCAGCATCCCCAGCAGGACGATCCACACGTAGGGGTTCCACAGGTTGGTCCACAGCAGCGTGGGGATGGCCACGCTGACAACGATCAGCACGCCCCCCATGGTGGGCGTGCCAGCCTTGCCGTGATGCTTGGGCCCGTCCGGCCGGATGTACTGCCGAATCTGCAACTGCCGCAACTTGCCTATTAGCCACGGCCCCAGCACCAGACACAGGAACAGGGCCGTCATTCCCGCGAAGGCCGTGCGGAAGGTGACATAACGGAACACGCGCAGGGGACTGAAGAAGGGATACAACTGTTCGTACAGCAGCCAGTAAAGCATGGCGGACTATTCCATGAATCTCTCCAAGGCCCGCTCCATGCGCACGCCGCGCGAGCCTTTGAACAAGACGGCGTCCCCCGGTCCTAGGCGACCGCCGAGCCAGGCGCCGGCCGCGGCCGGTTCATCGAAGAACCAGACCTGGCCGGCGGGCAGACCCTCCCGCACGGCCTCCTCGCCGATCCAGCGCGCCGCGCCGCGCACCGTCACCAGCAAGTCCACTCCGCGCGCGGCGGCCTCGCGGCCCAGGCCGCGATGCAGCCTCTCACTCAGCTCGCCCAGCTCCAGCATCTCGCCCAGCACCGCGCACCGCCGCCGCGCCGGGGTGGCCGCCAGCGCTTCCAGCATGGCGCGCGCGGCCTCGGGATTCGAGTTGTAGCAGTCGTCCAGGATGGTCACGCCGCGGTGCCCGAAGCGCCGCCCCCGCATGGCGGGGAGAGTGAAGCAGCGCACCGCCTCGCGGAGCGTTTCGGCGGGGATTCCGAACAGGCGCGCCACGGCCAGTCCGGCCAGCAGGTTGAGTACGCCGTGCCGCCCCGCCAGCGCGGTCTCGAACTCGACGTCATCCACCCGGAAGCGCGCGCCCTCCGCGGTCAGCTCCATCCGTTGGGCGCGCACATCCGCGGCCGGGGAGAAACCGAAGGTGACCGCCGGGCCCGAGTGCGCCTGGCGGAAGGCCGCCACCCGCGCGTCATCGGCGTTGAGCACCGCCACGCCGTCCGCGGGCAGCGCCTCGACCAGCTCGCGCTTGGCCCGAGCCACGCCCTCGATCGAGCCGAAGAACTCCGCGTGCGCATACCCCACGTTGGTCACCACGCCCACACTGGGCCGGGCGATGCCCGCAAGCTGACGGATCTCCCCGGCGTGATTCATGCCGATCTCGATCACCGCCGCCCGCGCTTGCGGCGGCAGCCGCAGCAGGGACAGCGGCACACCCACGTGGTTGTTCAGATTGCCCTCACTCTTGCCCACCGGCAAGGCCACCGCGAGCAGGTGCGTGATCGCGTCCTTGGTGGTGGTCTTGCCGGCGCTGCCGGTAACCGCCACCACGCGGCCCGCGAACCGGCTGCGCACCCACCCGGCCAGCGCGTGCAGCGCCGCCAGCGCATCCGGGACCACCAGCAGGGGGCCCGCCGAATCCAGCGCGCGCTCCACCACGGCGGCCACGGCGCCCCGGGCGAAGGCGGCGGCCACGTAGTCGTGGCCGTCGTGGCGCGGCCCGCGCAGGGCGAAAAACAAATCGCCCGGCGCCAGCGTGCGCGAGTCCACACTCCACCCCTTCACCGGGAGCGGCTCAGCCGCCGCGCCCAGCACACCCGCCGCCTGGCTCAGGTCACACGTCATTGCTGCGCCCGTATCCGAACTCCCGCAGGATCGTCCGCGCCACTTCCCGATCGTCGAAGGGGATGGTTCCGTGCTGAAGGACCTGATAGGTCTCGTGTCCCTTGCCCGCTATTATCACTATATCGCCCGCGGCGGCCTCGCCGATGGCCCGGCGGATGGCGCTCTCGCGGTCCGGCTCCACCAGGTGCGGCACATCGTGGCGGCGCAGCCCCACCAGCGCGTCGTTGATGATGGCCAGCGGGTCTTCCGAGCGGGGATTGTCCGAGGTCAGCACCACGAAGTCGCTGAGCTCGGCGGCGGCCTCGCCCATCAGCGGCCGCTTGGCGCGGTCGCGATCGCCGCCACAGCCGAACAGGGTAATCACGCGGCGCGGCTCCAGCCCGCGCGCCACCGAGATGACGTTGCGCAGCGCATCATCTGTGTGGGCGTAGTCCACCACCACCAGGAAGGGCTGGCCCTCATCGACCTTCTCGAAGCGGCCCGGCACCGAGCCGCAGG
>VFZS01000103.1 GCA_016871095.1 Acidobacteriota bacterium | reverse complement strand
GACTCAGCGTATAAGGCCGGATGGCTGAAAGCGTCGAGAGCCGGGAGGGAGTCCGAGGGGTCCATAGTACCGGTGAAGGCGTGCAAGACAACACGCTGGAGGGAAGGGGCCCTGCTTTGATCGAGCGGGCGGGGAGGTAAGCGCGAGGGCATGCCGGAAACGGACAACCACCCCATCGTAAAAGCGCGACAACTCGCTTGTCCGGCTATCGATGTGTGCCAAGTGCGCCTTGCACTGGCGGGAGTCGGCGAAGGAAGTGACAACCGGAGTGACGCCCCGGTGAAAGGCCGGTTCACTCCAGGCGCGGGGCGACATGCACGCCACATCAAGAAGATCATCGTTAAGCCGTATGCGGGAAAACCGCACGTACGGTTTGAAAGGGGGTTCATGGAGACGGGCCGGCGGTAACGCTGGTACCGCGCCATAGTCTACCAATGCCTGTCAGACAATCGCTCACGGAAGCCGGGCAGCGGCGGCCGCTGAGCCGGATTGGGCAGCGGCGCCAGGTCGTAATCCCCAAACCGGTTTTTGAGTCCCTGGGGCTTCAGGAGGGCGACTTTGTGGAGGTCAGCACCGACCGCCGGTTGATCATCCTCAAGCCCAAGAAGCTGGTAGACGCCGAGGATGTGCTGACGCCCGCCGAAGCCGCTAAGGTCAGAAAAGGCGAAGCCGAGCTCCGGCAGGGCCGCTCCAGGCCGTGGCGCGCTGTGAGAGATGCCCTGGCTCGTTGAGCTGTCCGATTCCGCGGAGCGCTCCCTGCGCCGTCTACCCCGCAACCTGAGGGAGCGCCTGATGGGCGCTCCGGACGAGATGGAGCACGACCCATTTCGGGGCGACGTGAGGCCGTTGCACGGCCCGGAGTGGAGAGGCCGCTACCGGAAGCGCGTCGGGCGGTACCGCATCATCTTCACGGCGGATCACCAGCGGCGCACCGTTGGCGTGTCGGCCATCCTCCCGCGCTCCGAGCAAACCTACCGATAGTGAGGCCCCTTCACAGCCCAAACAGCCGCTGGAAGAACTCGCGGGTGCGGTCGCGGATCTGGACCAGCTCGATGTCCAGGGGCTGATCGTGCAGGTGGTCCGGGGTCCAGCGGCGGACCAGCCCGGTGAGGGTTTCCATCTGCGCCTCGGACGCGGGCAGGCTGCCCTCGGCATGGCCTGTGGAGACCCGCAGGCCGTGATCGATGGCGCGATAGAGAGTGGCGGCGTCGCGCAGGAAGTCGGCGTCGGAGCGGTCCAGATGCCCCATCTGCTCGATCACGTTGATGCGCTCGGGGGTGTTGAGCACGGGGAAGAACATGCCGGCGCCCTTGAGCCGCAGGTACATCACCGCGAAGTCGATGTCATAGTAGCCGCCGTGCCCGGCCTTGAGCGGATCGGCGGCGCCCTGCTCCTTCTCCAGGCGCAGGCGCATCTGCGCCAGTTGCCCGCGGGAGCGGCCGCTCTGCCCGTAGCGGCGCCAGTCCACCTCCTGCAACTGGTTGAGGAACCTGGTGGCGCCCTTCAGGTCGCCGGCCACGGCGCGGCTCTTCATGTAGGTGATGCCTTCCCAGGCCTGGGCGGAGCGGCCGAAGTAGTCCCGCACGGCGCCCTCGGACTGCACCAGCGCGCCCTCGCGTCCGTTGGGCCGCAGGCGCGTGTCCACGGCGAACATCATGCCGTCGCCCGTATAGGCGCTCACCAGGGCGGTGATCCGCTCGGCCACGCGCGTCCAGAAGGCCTGCTCGCCGATGTCTTCGTCCGGAACCACGAACACCAGGTCGGCGTCGGAGGCCAGATCGAACTCGCGCACACCCAGCCGCCCCAGGGCGATCACCATCATCTGGGTCTTGGGCTGGTAATCGCGCCCCAGCAGCGGCTGGCTGGCGCGCACCTGCTCGACGGCCATGCCGTAGGCGGCAGCGATGACCATGTCGGCCAGGTCAGAGGTCCGCTCCAGCGTGCGGAACACGGAGCCTTCCTGGCAGATGCTCTCCGCCTGGATGCGGAACATCTCGCGGCGGAAGAACCGGCGCAACTCACCGGCCTCTTCGAAGGAGTCGGCCAGATCCCGGTAGTTGACGCCGGATCCCGGTGACTCGCGCGCGCGCCGCATCTCCGCCAGCAGGTCCGGCGCGCGGATCAACTGCTCGGAGAAGTAGGGGCTGTGCTCCAGCAAATCGAAAAGCTGGCCGGCCAGTACGGCGTCCTCGTCCAGCCACGCCATCCACTCGGACTGAGGCAGAATGCGCTCCAGCAAGTGCTCGAAATGCGCGCGGCCCCGCCGCAGATGGCTGCGCGCCAGCGCCGCCGCCAGCCGCGGGGCGCGCTGGTCCAGGAACCGGACCAGGTTGCTGACGCCCGGCTCGAGGAACGACGCCGGTTCGGGTTCGGTCGGCCCCTGCCCAGGCCGGTAGTAGATGGGTTGCTGAGCGTGGATCACACGCTGGTATATCTCCTCGACCGCCGCCAGGTGTGCCTGCAACCGGCTCTGGAGGGCCTCCCCCGAGGGCGTCTCGCCGATCTCCGTCTCCGGCAGCCTGCGCGCCAGGATGTCCAGCTCGTGGGGGTCGCTGGGCAGCGTGTGGCTCTGGCGGTCCTCCAGGATCTGGAGGCGGTGTTCGAGGTGCCGCAGGAACCGGTAGGCCGCCGTCAGACGCGCCAGCTCGGCGGCGGACAGCAGGTCCTTGTCGCGCAGGCGGGAGAGCGCCAGCAGCGTGCCCCCATGCCGCAGCCAAGGCTCGCGGCCCCCGTGCAGCCGCTGGAGACACTGCACCAGGAATTCGATGTCGCGAATGCCCCCGCGCGCCAGCTTCACGTTGAAACCCGTGGCGCGCCTGGCGGCCAGCTTCTCGGAGATGCGCTCGCGCGTGGCGGAGGCCGTTTCCACGACGGAGAAATCCGTGGTGGTCGAGTAGGTCAGCGGCTCGACGAACTCGAGCAGTTGCGCTCCCAGGGCGCGGTCTCCCGCCGAGACGCGCGCGCGGATGAGCATCTGTAGCTCCCAATCGCGCGCCCGTATGCGGTAGTAATCCCGGGCCGCTTCCAGTGAGATGCACACCTCCCCGAAGCGGCCCTCCGGGCGAAGCCGCAGGTCCACGCGGTAACACATCCCCTCGGCGGTGTAAGTGGAGAGCAACTCGGTCAGTTGGTTCGACAGCTTGCGAAAGAACTCCTTGTTGGTGATGCGTTCGGGGCCGTCCGTCTCCCCGCTGGCCGAGTAGAGGAACATGAGGTCGATGTCGGAGCTGTAGTTGAGGCCCATGCCGCCCAGCTTGCCCAGCGCGATCACGACGAAGCCGCAGGGGGCTTCCTCGGGGCCGGCCTCGGGACGCGGCTCCCCGTAACGCTCCACGAGCCGCTCCCGGGTGCGGCGGCAGGCCGCTTCCAGGATGGCGTCGGCCAGGTTCGACAACTCCTCGGTGATCTCAGCCAACTCCGCCAGGCCCAGCGCATCGCGGACCAAAACGCGCAAGAGGTTCTGCCGGCGGAAGAGCGCCAGCGACAGGTTCAGGGGCTGCTGGGGTTGCCCCGCCAGGAAGGTCTCCAGTTGCTCGGAGTACTCCTCGACGGAGCGGACGCTGGCGAGTTCGCCGGGCGCCAGGAGCCGGTCCACCCAGCCAGGATGGGCTACTACCGCCTCGGCCAGGAAGCGGCTCTGCGAGAAGACCACCACGAGAATCCGCAGCGCCTCCGGCGAGACGCTCAGGCGGGCGAAACCGTCGGGCTGGTCCTGGCGCAGCCGTTCCAGGAAGTGCAGCGCGATGTCGGGGTCGGCCGAGGCCGCCAGCAGCGCCCGCAGCCGCGACTGCGCCTCGTTGCTCAGCGCCTGGCTCAGCCGGGCGATGTTCTCCGCCGCGCGCGCGGGATCGCGGAACTCGGCGTTTTCCAGGAGCCGCTTCACCACCCCGATTATAGCCGGGCAAGCTAAAGCGTGCCCCACGGGGCAAAGTGAAGCTCGCCCTACGGCTGCGGCAGCGGCAGCGCGGGGTCGGGGCCAGCGCCCTTGGGCGTCTGGATGTACCTGAGGAGCTTGCGCTCCGGCACCGACACCACCGCGATGCGGTCCTGGTCCTGTATGCCGCCGTAAGCGAGTTTGCCATCCGGCGACATAGTGAGCGACAGGGACCGGCCGCCGATGGGCACGACCGCGGCCTGACGGCGCGCGGCCACGTCGGCGAAGCCCACCGCATGGTCTCCCTGAAGGTTGTAGACCAGCGTCCGGCCGTCCGGAGTGAGGGCCATTCGCCCGGGCTGCTTGCCCACGGGGATGACGCCGATGCGCTCCTGCCGCCCGGCGTCAATGATGGAGATGCTGTTGCCGTCCGAATTGGTGACGTAGATGAGACGGCCGTCAGCGGAGCGCACCCCGCCCTGCGGACGGGCGTCGCTGGGGATCAGCTTCACCTTCCCGCGATCGAGGTGTACCACGGCGACGGTGGAGCTGCCGGAGTTGCTGACATAGGCCCACTGAGCATCCGCCGACAGGACCACCATGTGCGGCATCTGGCCCTGGACGTCATAGCTGCGCAGCACTCGGCGCGCGGCGGGGTCCACCAGGAGCAGACCAGGCGGGTTCTCCACCGTCACCACCAGCCGGCCGGTCTCGGGGTCCACGTCCATCCCGTGCGGACGGCGGAAGCGCCCCAGCGAAATCTCGCCGGTCTTCACGCGCCGGGCCACGTCGAGAATCGAAATGGTGTTGCCGCCCTCGCCCGGATCGGTCATCCACAGGATGCCGTTGTCGGAGACGTAAAGCGAGCGCCGGTCGCGCGATAGCACGATTTCGTGCGGGTGGACGCTGACCGGCACGCCCGCCAGGCGCTGCCCGCCGGCGCTGTAGAAGCCCACCTGGCCGGCCATCTTCTCCACCACGGCGAGCGCCGCGGGACCGCTCCCTGACGGTCGCGGCTCGGAAGCCGATTCCGAGCCACGCGCGTCAGCAAGTGGTCCGGCCCCCGCCGCCAGCAGCAGCCCGCCGGCAAGGGTCAAGGTCAAGCTCATGCTCAGATATCGTAGTACAGCTCGAATTCGTACGGGTGCGGGCGCAGGCGCACGGCCTCGGCTTCGTTCTTGCGCTTATAAGCAACGAAGGCGTCCAGCAGCTCCTCGGTGAACACGTCGCCCTTGAGCAGGAAGGAGTGGTCCTCCTCCAGGCAGCTCAGGGCCTCATCCAGCGTGCCCGGCATGGAAGGAACGTTGCGCAGCTCCTCCGGCGAGAGGTCGTAGATGTCCTTGTCCAGCGGCTCGCCCGGGTCCACCTTGTTGAGCACCCCGTCCAGGCCCGCCATGAGCATGGCGGCGAAGGCCAGGTAAGGATTGGCGGAGGGGTCCGGGGGGCGGTACTCGACACGCTTGGCTTTGGGCGAGGCCGAGTACATGGGGATGCGGACCGCCGCGGAGCGGTTGCGCCGCGAGTACGCCAGATTGACCGGCGCTTCGTAGCCCGGCACCAGGCGCTTGTAGCTGTTGGTGGTCGGCGCGATGAGGGCCGACAGCGCCCGGGAGTGCTTCAGCAGCCCGCCGATGTACCACAGCGCCATCTGGCTGAGGCCGGCGTAACCGTCCCCGGCGAACAGCGCCTGGCCGCCCTTCCACAGGCTCTGGTGGCAGTGCATGCCGCTGCCGTTGTCGCCGAAGATGGGCTTGGGCATGAAGGTGACGGTCTTGCCGTACTGGTTGGCCACGTTGCGCACCACGTACTTGTACAGCATCATGCTGTCGGCCGACTTCAGCAGCGTGTTGTAGCGCAGGTCAATCTCGGCCTGGCCGCCGCTGGCCACCTCGTGGTGCTGGCACTCGACCTGCAAGCCGCAGCGCTGCATGGTGAGGGTCATGCGGCTGCGCAGGTCCTGGTAATGGTCGGTGGGCGGCACCGGGAAGTAGCCTTCCTTGTAGCGCGGCCGGTAGCCCAGGTTGTCCCGTTCGCGGCCGGTGTTCCAGCGGCCTTCCTCGGCGTCGATGTAGTAGAAGCCGGAGTGCTGGTTCTGGTCGAAGCGGATGTTGTCGAAGATGAAGAACTCGGCTTCGGCGCCGAAGTAGGCGGTGTCGGCGATGCCGGAGTTGTTCAGGTGCATCTCGGCCTTGCGGGCGATCCAGCGGGGGTCGCGCTCGTAGTGCTGGCGGGTGATGGGGTCGATGATGTCGCACACCATGACCAGCGTGGGGGTCTCGCCGAAGGGATCCATGAACGCGGTGGCCGGGTCCGGGATCAGCAGCATGTCGCTTTCCGAGATGGCCGCCCAGGCGCGGATGCTGGAACCGTCGAAACCGTAACCCTCCTCCAGCGCCTCTTCGCTGAGCTGGCCGATGGGGTAGGAGACGTGATGCCACAGTCCCGGGATGTCGCTGAAGCGCAGGTCGATCTGCTTGGCGTCGTTATTCTTGGCAAAGTCCAATAGCTCTTTGGGTCTCATCCATCCTCCCTTGATGAATACACTTCAGGCGGGAAAGCCGCAACGGAATTGTTACTAGAATAGCGAAAGGAGCGCGGGGCGTCAAGCGCCCCCGTCGAAGATGGAGCAGATCAGCCTGGCGCTGGAGCCGGAACGGCGCGTGTTCACGGTGCGCGAGTTGAACGCGGCGGTGCGCGCGCTGCTGGAGGCGGGGTTCCAGGACATCTGGGTGGCGGGGGAGATCTCCGGCACGCGCCTGGCCGCCAGCGGGCACTACTACTTCACGCTCAAGGAGCAGGACTCGGTGCTGCGCTGCGCCTGCTTCCGCAACAACGCCCGCTATCTCAAGTTCAAGCCGCAGGACGGCGTGGCGGTGCTGGCGCGCGGCCGCCTGGACGTGTACGAGGCCCGCGGCGAGTACCAGTTGCTGGTCGAGCACCTGGAGCCGCAGGGCTACGGCGCGCTCCAGTTGGCCTTCGAGCAGCTCAAGAAGAAGCTGGCCGCCGAGGGGTTGTTCGCCGCCGCGCGCAAGCGCCCGCTGCCGCGGCTGCCGCGCCGCATCGGGATCGTGACCTCGCCCACCGGCGCGGTGATCCGCGACTTACTGAACATCCTGGAGCGGCGCTTCCCCGGCCTGCACATCCGGCTCTACCCCGCGCTGGTGCAGGGCGAAGGCTCGATCGAGGAAGTCTGCGCCGGGCTGGACTACTTCAGCCGCTCGGGCTGGGCCGAAGTGGTCATCCTGGCGCGCGGCGGCGGCTCGCTCGAAGACCTGTGGACCTTCAACGAGGAAGCCGTGGCGCGCGCCATCGCCGCCTGCGGGGCGCCGGTGATCTCGGCGGTGGGCCACGAAACCGACTTCACTATCGCGGACTTCGTGGCCGACCTGCGCGCGCCCACTCCCTCGGCCGCGGCGGAGTTGGTGGTCCCCACGCGCGAGCAACTCCTGGAGCAGATCGCGGCTTGGCGCGACCGGCTGGAACAGCTCGTGCGGTACCGGCTGCTGCGCGCGGCGCGCGATCTGGACGAGCTGGGGATGGAGCGGGCGGCCTCCCTGGCGGCGCGCCGCGTGGGCCGAGCCTTTCAGCGGGTGGACGAGCTGGATGTGCGCCTGGCCAAGCTGGACCCGCGCTTGCGGCTGGCGGGAATGCGCGCGCGGCTGGACCAGGCGGCGACGGCGCTGGCGGCCTTTTTGACCCTCCGCCTGGGAATGGCCCGCACGGGCGTGGAGTCACTGACCGCGCAACTGGCGCAGTTGAGCCCGCTCGCCGTGCTCGAGCGCGGCTACGCCATCGTTGAGAACGAGCAGGGCCGCATCGTCAAGGACCCCGCCGCGGCCCCGGTGGACTCCGCCATCCGCGTCCGCCTGGCCCGCGGGCGGCTCAAGGCGCGGGTGACGGAAGCCACGCCCGGCGGATTGCCCGGCTCTCCGTTTGTGGCACACTGACTAGCAGCGCCCTATGCAGAGGATCACGATCGCGAAGCTGACCGAGGTGCTGGTGCAGGCCGCACACCCTAAGCGCATAATCCTCTTCGGGTCCGAGGCGCGCGGCGAGGCCTCCGGGGACAGCGACCTGGACGTGTTGGTGGTGGAAGAGAAGGTCTCCGACCGCATGGCAGAGATGGTGCGGCTGAACCGTCTGCTGCGGCCGCTGAAGATCGCGGTTGACCTGCTGGTGGTCAGCGAGGATAAGTTCCAGTACTGGCGCGACACGCCGGGCAACGTCTACTACGAAGCGGCCACCGAGGGGCAGGTGCTCTATGAAGCGCCGTGAGCCGGCGGTGCGCTTTTTGCGGAAGGCCGGGCAGGGAGATCGGGGCGCTCACTGATCTGCTGAAGGAGGCCGGTTATCCTCTGCCCGAAGAGCTCTAATCGTTGGACGCCCTGACCCCCTTCGGCGTGTTCTACCGCTACGAGGACTACGAAGCGGAGGGACCGCTCGACCGGACCCGGGCGCGCGAGATGCTGCGTTCGCTACGGGCCTGGATAGAGTCACGTCTGCGGGAGAGGACGCCAGACACGTAGGAGAGCGGCATGCCTGATCTACACTCCGGGCCGGCTGCGGCCGAACCCTACTCCAGCCGGTAGTTGGGGGCTTCCTTGGTGATGGAGGCATCGCCGGTACGGGGCTTCGTGCCGCGTCACCCGATGGACTGCTCCAGTTCGGTGGGCGAGGGCGGCCGTCGCGCGCCGTGGCGGACGTGGAAGACCCGAACTGCGCCTCGGTTGCGGCCGGTGAACCGGACCGAGAGGAACACCCTGTAAACGTGCTGGCGTCTCCCGAAATGGAGCACCCTCACCTCTTCACCGAGGTCCTCGGACTCCGGCGCCAGGGGGCAGCGAGCCGGCATCTCCTCCAGGGAGTTGACGGCGTCGATGATTCCCAGCAACCACTGGGCGGCTCGCTCCGGGCTGTCCTTGCGGATGAACTGGAACGCCGCCTCCAGGTCAGCCAAGGCCCGCGGAGCGATCTCAACGTGAAACGCCATGCCGCCGTCGGAGCTCCTCGAGAGCCGGGCGCGCGGGGCGCCCTTCCCCGCGGTTGAACTGAGCCATGGCCTGCTTGATCGCGGCCACGATGTCGGCTCGCTCGACTCGATCGAGCAATTGCTGGTAGCTCGCGGCGTCCTGGACTACCAGCTCGGCCCGCCCGTTAACGGTGAGCACGAGCGGGGCCCGGCGGCGCTTGAGCCGGCTCACATAGTGCTTCACGTTTCGCTGGAACTCGGTCACGGATCGGACTTCTCGGAGGTCAATCATGGTGAAAGCCTCTCGCCATTCTTAAAGCAGAGAATTACATGATAGCACCCGACCGCTCGCTCACGCTCGCGGCTCGGTTACGGGCTGGGCCGCGCCTGACTGAGCCGCGACCGTCAGGGAGCGGTCTTGGCGGTTTCTCGCTGTCGTTACCAGCCGCGGCCGCCCCTATTCCAGCCGGTAGTTGGGGGCTTCCTTGGTGATGATGACGTCGTGGACGTGGCTTTCGCGCAGGCCGGCCGAGGTGACGCGCAGGAAGCGGGCGCGCTGCTGCAACTCGGCGATGGTGGCGCAGCCGCAGTAGCCCATGCCGGCCCGCAGGCCGCCCACCAGTTGGTAGACCAGCTCGGCCAGCGGACCCTTCGAGGGCACCCGTCCCTCGATACCTTCCGGCACCAGCTTGGCGCCGTACTCCTGCCCGTAGCGGTCCGCGCTGCCGCCCATGGCCCCCAGCGATCCCATGCCGCGGTAGCTCTTGAAAGTGCGGCCCTGGTACAGGATGGTCTCGCCGGGGCTCTCGTCGGTGCCGGCCAGCAGGCTGCCGATCATGACGCAGTCGGCGCCCGCGGCGATGGCCTTGGTGACGTCGCCGGAGAACTTGACCCCGCCGTCGGCGATCAAGGGCACCCCGGCCTCGCGGGTGGCCCGGGCGCATTCCAGGATGGCCGAAATCTGAGGCACGCCCGCCCCGGACACCACCCGCGTGGTGCAGATCGAGCCCGGCCCCATGCCTACCTTGACTCCGTCCACGCCCGCCTCGATCAAGTCGCGCGCGCCCTCGTAAGTGGCCACATTGCCGGCGATCAGTTGCACCTCCGGGAGCGCCTTCTTCACCGCGCGGGCGGCCTCGATCACCCGCTCGGAGTGCCCGTGCGCGGTGTCGATGGCCAGCACGTCCACCTTGCGGGCCACCAGCTCGCGCGCGCGCTCGAGGAAATCGCCGCTGACGCCCACCGCCGCGCCCACGCGCAGGCGTCCCTGGGAGTCCTTGGCCGCGTTCGGGTACTTCAGTTTCTTCTGTATGTCCTTGACCGTGATGAGGCCCTTGAGCACGTACTGCTCATCCACCACCAGCAGCTTCTCGACGCGGTGCTGATGCAGGATCCTCTCGGCCTCCTCCAGGGTGGTGCCCACCGGAACGGTGATCAGGTTCTCCTTGGTCATCACGTTGGCGATGGGCTGGTCCAGGTTGGTCTCGAAGCGCAGATCGCGGTTGGTGAGGATGCCCACCAGCTTGCCGTGGCGCGTCACCGGCACGCCGGAGATGCGGTAGCGCTTCATCACCTCCAGGGCCTCGTGGATCCTCTGTTCCGGCTCCATGGTGACCGGGTCCACGATCATACCGGCCTCGGAGCGCTTGACCCGGTCCACCTCCTCGGCCTGCCGCTCCAGGGGCATGTTGCGGTGGACGATGCCGACGCCGCCTTCGCGCGCCAGGGCGATGGCCAGGTGTGATTCGGTCACCGTGTCCATGGCCGCGCTGACGATGGGGATGTGCAACGGGATTTCGCGCGTCAGCCGCGTGCGGGTATCGGTCTGCGACGGCACCACGCCGCTGCGCGCCGGGATCAGCAAGACGTCATCGAAGGTGAGCCCTTCCGGTAGGTTGTGGCCGACCATGATCTATCATACGTAGCAGCTCGAGCAGGGTGCAAGGCGGTGTGGATGGCAGCCCCAGCCCCCGCCGGGCAGCGTCCGGCTCGTAGTACCATAGTGTTTTAGTCCCAGAACGGGGTTCACTCACATGAGAAAGCTTTCCACGTGTGCGGTTGTACTGTGGGTTCTGACGGCGTGCGCCTGGGGCCAGGCCGACGCCAACAAGGGGCAAATCGTGGGCACGGTCTTCGACGCCAGGCAGGCCGTGATTCCCAACGCCGCGGTGAAGATCCGGAACCAGGACACCGGGTTCACGCGCGACCTGACCACCAACGAAGCGGGCCAGTACCGCGCGGTGCTGCTGGATCCGGGGCGCTACGAGATCGTGGCGCAGGCCGGCGGGTTCGCCGCTTCCACGGTGTCGGGCCTGGTGCTGAACGTGGGCTCCACGGTGAGCGCCGACATCACCCTCCAGGTGCAGGCCACTACCACGACGGTGGAAGTGGGCGAGACCCTGGTGAGCGTGGCGCCGGCGGCTTCACGGGTCATCGACAGCACCGCCATCCGGGACCTGCCCATCAACGGGCGCCGTTTCCAGGACTTCGCACTGGCCCTGCCCACGGTGCAGGTCGAGAGCAAGCGCAACCAGCTCTCCTTCGCCGGGCAGAAGGGCATTAACTCGAACGTGATGGTGGACGGCGCCGACTACAACCAACCCTTCTTCGGCGGCATCCGCGG
>VFZS01000102.1 GCA_016871095.1 Acidobacteriota bacterium | reverse complement strand
GCCGTCCGGCCGAAGCACCCGCCGCGCTTCGGCAAACGCCCGCGTCAGCTCCCGCTGATAGTAGGCGACATCGTGCGTCGAGTTGCTGAGTTCGTGCGGGCGATCCACCACGATCTCCTCATCCTTCGGAACCACCGACCCCCGGAACAGATCCGGATGAAGCTGCCCGATCGACCGCCGCAGCCACACATAGAAGAAGTCCGACAGGTAGGCATACGGAACTGCGTCGTAGTAAGGCGGGTCAGTGATCGCCGCCTGGGCAGCATCGTCTGGCAAAGGCGTTCGGGTGCCACTGGCAACTTGAACTTGGCCCGCTTGTCGGCTGCCGCAGTTCCGTTCGCACACCGCAGCCACCCATGACACCGCACCACCCAGGTCACCGCTCCTTCCAGAGAGCGGGTTGCTCTCAACGAAGTCCCAGACCATCGGGAGGGCTTGCCTGGCGTACGTGTGGTTCACCGTTTCCCCTGGCGGATTCCATGTGCATGCAGAGCTCGGGTAGTCCGCCTGCCGGCTTACCGCCAGCCCCAGGCACGTCTGCACCGCCTCATTCGCCTCCCCACCCGCCAGCGACCGCACCAGCCCAGCCAGTACCCCCAGCGCCAGCCCCTGCCGCGGCGTGAACAAGTCACCCCACCGCGTCATCCCGTAAATCGGCACGCTGATGCGGCGAATCTCGTTGAGCGAAATCTCCTCGTCAGGCGCCAGGCTCAGCGCCCCAGTGTGCTCACGCTCCCTCCGCGCTAGTTCCTCAGCCGCCTTCCTTACCGCCCGAAGGTCCGTCGCGACCGGCAAGCGATAGAAGCGCCCCTGCTCCTCGAAGATCTCCCTTACCCGCGACCGCTCGGCTTCCCGCTCCGTCTCAATGGTCGAAACCACCGCCAGCAGCCGCCCATCCGCCGTCCCTCCCTTCCGCGCCTTCAATTGCCGCCGCACCGACTTCACCGGCGTCGAGTACCCGCAGCAAGGACACGTAGCCGAACCGCGCCGCACCGTGCCCTCCAGATCCACTCTCGCCCCGGAGCGCTCGATGATCTCGAAATCCACGCGCTTCTCCTCGCGGTTCGGAATCATCCGCAGCGCGACCGCCCTGCCGGCCTTCTTCGCCAGCCACAGGGACCGGATCAGCGGGACCTCCGCCCCGCAGCCCGGCCCCTCGCACGTCACCGTCCGCGCCCACAGGTAAGCGATGGGCGTCTCGCGCGCCACCCGCACGAGCCGCCACTTCATCCCGTCTCGTTTCCGCGCCACCTCCACCTTGGGGAAGTAGGCCGAGGCATCAACCTCCGCCGCGGGATAGAACCGTCCCAGCTCCTTCTCCGCCTGCTCCTTGATCCACGCGCCCCACTCGCGCACCCCCTCGGCCAATTGCGCCCCGTACTTGGGGATGTACTCCAGCACCACCTTGTTGAGCAACACGGCCACCGGATTCAGGTCACTGGCGAAGGCATCCGCCCCCACGCGTAGCGCTTCCAGCGGAATCGAGCCGCCCCCGGCGAACGGGTCCACCACCAGGGGCCTTGTTCCGGGCGCCCCGCCCAGCGCCTCATGCGCCGCCTGCGTCAGCGCCCGGCTGGTCCTCAGGTAGTCCGCCTGCGTCGAGTTGTCCCAGTCGGCGAAGTCCCCAATGAAGTCCAGCAGCGCAAACCGCAGCGCCATCATGTGATCCGGATTGCCCGCCGCGAAGCTCTGCCCCGCCAGGCTCTTCCACTTGCGCCAGTTGGCGGCGCAATGCTCGGCGAGCTCCTTGTCCGTGGCCACCTTCCGCGCAAACTCGCCGACAATTCGAATCGCCGCCTCCCGAAAACTCCCCGGGCACAGCGGATCCGCCGGATCCGGCCACAGCGCCGCGCCCACCACAGGTGCAGCGTCGAAATGTGCCCGTGCCGGATTGATTTCTCCCGCCGGGCGTGCGCCGAAATCCGCTGGATCGGCAGGTCAACCTCGATCAGCCGTTTGGGCAGTCCGTTCATTGCCGGGCCTTCAGGATCTCCTCCGCCGATAGGTGGTAGTGCTCTACCTTGATCAGCGGCCGCCAGCCCAGCCGCCACTCCTCGCGCAGCCTCTCCACCAGGTAGTCCAGGGTGTCCTTGTGCTCGGTGAAAACCAGCAGCTTCATGTTGCGGTCGCCGAACACGCCCTGGTCGCTCAACACCTCCTTCAGCTTGATTAGCTTGGACTCCACCTCGCGCCGCTCCAACTCCTCTGCCTGGTTGATCAGCTTGGTCAGTTGGTGGATGTCTTCCCTCAGACCCCCCGGATCTACTGTGGCGACCACCCCTTCCAGTTCCGCCAGGATCTCCTGCTGCTCGTCGTCGGGCAGCTCGTCGAAATCCTCCGGCAAGCGCCGCGTGATCTGCTCCTGCCGGTAGCCCTGCGGGTCGGCCAGCATTCTCTCGCGCTTGTTGCGCATGCGTTCCAGACTCAGCCGCACCGCCCGAACGCTCGAGGCGAATCGCCGCTGAAGCATCGCCATGGTGAAGCCCAGGGCGCGCCCCCGGGCGGAGTTGTCCAGCGACGCCTTGATCGACTGATCCTCCACATACCGCGTAAGCGCATCGTAGAATTCGAGCTCGTCCTCGTTCATCTCGAATTCCGTGGTCCGCACCTCGCGCCGGGTGAACAGCGTCCGGATCTCGCCGGTATCGGGATGCGGGAACGTCACCAGCGCTTCCTTGATTCGCCTCAGATAGAACGGCGCTTCATGCCGCCGCATGGCCTCTTCCAGGCTCTTCACGTCGCCGTAGACATCCCGGTCCAGCAGTTCCAGGAACAGGCAGAAGTTCTCCGGGTCGCCCTTGTGCGGCGTGGCCGTCATCAGCAGATAGTGGTCGGTCATCTGCGAGAGCGCCTCCCCGAGTTGGTAGGCCAGCGTCTTCTTGTCGGCGCTGTAGGCGCTCATCTTGTGGGCCTCGTCCACCACCACCAGGTCCCACCGGCTGCGCAGCAGGCTCTCCTTGGCGTCCTCAATCCGCGAGACCCAGGAGATCGACGTCACCGCCTGGTTTCTCTCCTGCCAGGGATTCGATCCGTAGGCCGCGCGCAGCACGTCGCTGCGGACCAGCTCGAAGCTCTCGCGGAACTTGTCCTTCATCTCCCGCTGCCACTGGAAGCACAGATTGGCCGGAGCGATGATGAGCGTCCGCTGAATCAGCCCGCGGATCTTGAGCTCCTTGATCAGCAGGCCCGCCATGATCGTTTTGCCGGCGCCGGGATCGTCCGCCAGCAGGAAACGGATCCGCGGCAGCTTCAGGAAGTAGTCGTAGACCGCCTCGAGTTGATGCGGCAGCGGATCCACCCGCGCGATCGAGAGCGAGAAATACGGATCGTATTCGTAGGCCAGCCCCAGCCTCAGCGCCTCCACGCCAAGACGGAAGCGCCTGGCCTCGCCGTCGAAAGGCTCCCTCTCCGGTGTGGCCTCCAGCGCCGCCAACTGCTCGGCGTTCAGGATGGGCTCATGCACACGGCCTGTGGTGAGCCCCTTGCCGATCACCTTGACCGACGCCCCCACCTGGGTAACCACCAGAACCTGCACAGGTTCCGGCAGTATTGGCCCCCGAACCACCACATTGGGCTTCAGTTGTTGGATCAGCACGGCCCGCGGACGCCTCCGTCGGCTGCCACTCTGTAATCGTACCCAAAAGGGGCCTGACCCTGAGCGGCTTCTTCCCGGCGCCTTTTCCCCAGCGCCGTTCACCTCCCTCGCGCATCCATATCTCTAGCATTTCCAGCCTCTTCCCGCCCCTTCCGCCTCATTCTCTCTTCCACCGCATTACTCTGGTGACAAAGGCCCTTCCGGCCTTTGCCCAATCGGCTTCGTTCGTCCGATTTTTTGGGGGCCCCAATTACCAACGACAAGCAGACCGCCGCGGGCCCCGTGGGGCCGGCCTTCAGCCTGTCGCCACAACACCCGTCCCAAAGTGCGCTATTGTGCTACTTCGGGAGGCAACGCATGAGTCAGAAGATCGCCCTGATCGGCGCGGGCAGCATCGTATTCACCAAGACCCTGATGAGCGACATCCTGGCCGCCCCGGCGCTGGCCGGCTCCGAGTTCGCGCTCATGGACATCGCGGAGCCGAAGCTGCGGCGGATGGAGGAGTTCGGCCGCCGTATGCTGCGCGATAACGGCCTGCCCGGCAGCGTCTGGGCCACGCTGGACCGCCGCGAGGCCATCCGCGGCGCCGATTTCGTAGTGGTGATGCTCCAGGTCGGGGGTGTCGATGCCTTTGAAACCGACTACAAGATCCCGATGAAGTACGGCGTGGACCAGTGCGTGGGCGACTCGCTCGGCCCGGGCGGCGTCTTTCGCGGACTGCGCGTCATCCCCGTGCTGCTGGACATCGCCCGCGACATGCGCGAGCTGGCCCGTCCCGGCGCCATCATGCTCCAGTACGCCAACCCCATGGCCGCCAACTGCCTGGCCCTGGGCAAAGCCGGCGGCGTAGCCTTCGTGGGCCTGTGCCACGGCGTGCAGACCACCCTCGACCTCATCGCCCGCTACTGCGGCGTCCCCAAGGAGGAGATCACTTACACCTGCGGCGGCATCAACCACATGGACTGGTTCCTCACTCTGGAGCACCGCGGCCGCGATCTCTACCCCGTCCTGCGCGAGGTCTTCGAGAAGCCCGAGTACTACCAGAACGAGAAGGTCCGCGGCGAGGTCTTCCGCCACTTCGGTTACTTCATGACCGAGAGCACCGGCCACCTGAGCGAGTACGTGCCCTGGTTCCGCAAGAACCAGAAGGCCCTGGATCTCTACTGCGACGAACCCAGCTTCGGCGGCGAGACCGGCGCCTACTATACCTGGTGCAAGACCATCGCCGGGAAGTACGCCGAGCAGGACGCGCTGAGCTTCGAGTCCACGCGCATCGAGGAGCGCAGCGTCGAGTACTGCTCCCACATCCTGGAGGCCGTGGTCACCGGAAGGCCCTTCCGCTTCATGGGCAACGTCCGCAACGACGGTTACATCACCAACCTGCCGCGCGGCTGCTGCGTCGAGGTGCCCACTTTCGCCGACGACGCCGGCCTGCACCCCGCCAGGGTGGGCGAGCTGCCGCCGCAGTGCGCCGCGCTATGCATGACGAATATAAACTCGCAGATCCTCGCCGCCGAGGCCGCTCTCGAGAGCGACCCCGAGCGCGTGGTGCAAGCCGTGGCCCTGGATCCGCTGACCGGCGCGGTCTGCACGCTGAAGGAGGTCCGCGAGATGTGCGCCGAGATGCTGGAGGCGCAGCGCCGCTGGCTGCCCAACTTCGCGGGAAAGGCCATCACGCCGAAGCCCACTATCCTCATCCCGGCGGATTGCCAGCCGGTTGAAGTGCCGCTCGATCCCGCACTGGCCATCGGCAAGCGCTTCGGCGCCCTCATCCAGCAGGGGTGAGGGGGACGCATCCCAGGGACGGCCCAAATGACCGGTTCGTCGCGTCCGGCGCCCTGGGGTGGAATCCTCCTCCGTGGCGGCTCGTGGGCCGGGCATCCGGGAACGTCCTGCGGGCCGGACCCGCCGGGCGCTGCGTTGGTCAGGCAGCTTCCTTACCCGCGAGCCGCAGTTCGGCGCTGACGGGCAATTCGAAAAGATCCGTGCGCAGGAGGCGGGTCGAGAAGAACAGCACCTCGAGGTTCTCCACCGCGCCCGTATGAGGATTAAGCCGCGCGACCACCGCATCCTCGAGCTCCTCGGAATCTTGCTCGGCGTAGGGCGCGCACTTGTCGATGTGGAGGATGTCGGCCTCCCGGTCGTATTTGAACCTCAGTCTCGGCTCCATTCGACGTCTCCTCCGGCCAGCTTGCACGTGAGGTAGGCCGTGATGACCCGGTGGCGCAGCGCCGGTTTGAGCTCGCTAACGGCGACCACCACCACGTGCTTGCCTCTCTTCACATCAGTGTACCAGCGCGAGAACAACCTGGCGCTTCCGAACCGGGCGCTCCTCCGGACTTGGTCCGGATCGGCCAGGGTTTCCGCCAGTCGCTGCCGATGCTCGGGCAGCAGATCGGGATGCCGTTCAGCGATGTGCTGCTCTCGCTCGTCCGTCAACTCCACCTCACCCTTGAGGTAAGGGCAACGGAATCGCGTCATCCGGATCCTCCGCGCTGAGGCCGGCAATGGCCACCATGCCCATGACTCAAGTATACGCCGGCCCCTGTCCCACGGAACCTGGACCTTCTACCGCGCTGCCACCCACTCGGCGGCGCGGGTGAAGGCGGCGATGAAGCCGGGTTGCGACATGGACTTGGTGTCGTGCCCCAGCGTGATGTGGACCACGCGCCCGCGGCCGAAGGGGACGGCCCAGATGACCGGCTCGTCGCGCCCGGTGCCGCCGGTGGCCGGGTCGCTGAAGGCGGTGGCTAACACGCGCGCATTGGGCCGCAGATCCATGCGGTGATACAGCTCGTCGTCGGCCAGGAAGGTCTCCTCCAGGCCGCGGGCTATGGGGTGGTCGCGCTCGATCCAGCGGACCTTGAACACGTGGCGCTTGCCGTGCCCGATCTTCTCCGGCTCCCAGGTGGCGCCCATCATCTCGGCGTAGGCCGGCCAGCCCGGATCGCCCGTCGTCGAGCGCCGCCAGCGTTTCTCGCGGAACTCCATCCCGAAGAAGACCCCGTAGCTGACGCCATGCAGCGCCACCATGCCCTTGCCCGAGCGGATGAACTCCTCGACCGCGCTTTCCGTCTCCGCGCCCCAGCGCGGGCCGTTGTAGTGCAGCACCACGGCATCATAGCCGGCCAGGTCGCGCGGGGTCAGCCCCGGCACCTTCTCGACCACCTGCACCTCGAAGCGCCCCGTCTTCTCGAGAGCTTCGCGCAACAGGGGTGTGGTGGTGCGCCAGTCGTGCGAGGGATCGGTTTCACCGGTCAGAATGAGCGCACGCAGGCGCTCCTGGCCCGTGGCGGGCAGCGCCAGCAGGGCCAGCGCCAGAGCGGCCAGAGGGATCCTCATGAGTCTTTCAGCAATCCGCGCACCCATTCCAGGCTGCGCTCGATCATGGGACCGCCCTGGCCTTCGCACTCGAT
This sequence comes from Acidobacteriota bacterium, assembly GCA_016871095.1. Classification (GTDB taxonomy): domain Bacteria; phylum Acidobacteriota; class Terriglobia; order Bryobacterales; family Bryobacteraceae; genus VFZS01. Next base: position 4,498 of record VFZS01000102.1, on the reverse strand, counting down.
GCTCAGCACCCCGTCATAGCCCGCTTCCGCCAGCACGGACACGCACTGGCGGATGTTGTCCGCGTTCACCCCGTCGCCCACCGCGCAGTGGCTCACCGCAATGCCGGTCAACTCGCCGCGCGAGGCCGCCGCCAGGCTGGGGCTGACGTCCTTGATATGGACGTGGTTCACCTTGTCCAGAAACTCGCTCAGGAACAGCACCGGGTCCTGCCCCGCGATGAAGGTGTTGCCGGTGTCCATGTTCATCGCCAGGAAGGGCGAGTCGGCGAAGGACAGCATCTCGGCCATGAACTCCGGCTTGGTGGTGAAGTAGCCGTGCGGCTCGATGTTGATGGTGATCTGGTAGGCCTCCGCCACGCGCAGGATCTGCCGGTAGATGCGCCGCATGTGATCCAGGGCCTCGCGGTCGCTCAGGCCCTCGGGGCGGTTGCGGTCGTCGGTGGTGTCGATGCGCGGGCAGCCCGCCAGCTTGGCCCAGCGCAGGCTGTGCAGCACGTACTCGACGCCGAGGGTGGCCCCCTCGGGCAGCGACAGGGGGAAGGCGGCGTCCAGTTGCGAGAACTGGACGCCGTGCTCCTCCATCTTCTGGCGCAGCAGCAACGGGTCCTCCCACAGCGCCACGTGCGGCTGGTAGCCCAGGCCATGGATCCAGCTCACGCCGTCAATGGCGCCGCACTCGATGAAATGAACGCCGTTGCGCTGGGCCCACTGGAGGCACTGCTCGAAGCTCCAGTAGGCGCTGTTAAAGGCGTCGGTGTGAAAGCCGATTTGCATGGCAGCGGGCCAAGGCGCAAGCTGAAGCTTGCGCTACACGACGTACGGTCTGCGGTAGTCGCGGGTCAGCAGCTTGTCGGCTTCGGCATCGTTGACGAAGCGCTTGCGGGCTCCGTCCCAGGCCAGCTTGCGGCCCACCCGGTAGCTCACGTTGGCCAGATGGCACAGCGCCGCCGACATCACGCCGATCTCGACATCCGCGGTGAGGTCCCGGTGATTGCGGCTGCGGCAGGCGGCCAAGAAGTTCTTCATGTGAAGAACCGTGCCGTCGCTCTCCTCGCCGCCTCCGCCGCCGCGCTCGTCCATCACCTGCTCGTTCTTCTCGCCCTTGTAGACCTGGAAGGCGCCGCCGGTCACCCACATCCAGCCTTCGCTGCCCAGGAACAGGTTGCCCACCACGTTGCCGGCGCGCACGGGAGCGCCGCCCTCGGGCCCGGTGAGCAGGCCGCGCACTTCGAACATGATCTGCGCGTCGCCGTAGTCGAGGGTGGCCATTTGGGTGTTGGGGGTCTCCTGGTCGTCGTCGTAGATGTACTTGCCGCCGCTGGAGAACACCCACTTGGGCATGCCCACGTCACCCAGCCCCCAGCGGCAGACGTCCATCTCGTGCACGCCCTGGTTGCCGATGTCGCCGTTGCCGGTGTCCCAGAACCAGTGCCAGTTGTACCGGAAACGATTCCGGGTGTAGGGCCGCATGGGCGCCGGGCCGAGGAACTTGTCCCAATCCAGGCCCACCGGCACCGGCTCGACCGGCGTCTTCCCGATGGAGGGCCGCCGCTTGAAGCACAGCCCCTTGGCCAAGTAGACCTTGCCGATGACGCCCTCCCGGAGCAGTTGCGCGGCTTTGACCCGGGCCGGAGCGCTGCGGCCCTGCGAGCCCACCTGCACCATGCGCTTCTGCTTGCGCGCCTCCTCGACCATGCGCCAGCCCTCGTACACGTTGTGACTGGCGGGCTTCTCCACGTAAACGTCCTTGCCTGCCTGGCACGCCCAGATGGTGCCCAGCGAGTGCCAGTGATTGGGCGCCGCGATGGACACCGCGTCCACGACCTTGTCGGCGTACATCTCGCGCATGTCCACGAACTCTTTGGCCTTGGGGCCGCCGGCCTGGGTCAGCCGCGCCTGCGACCGTTCCCGGGCGGCCTGGTTGACGTCGCAGAGGCCGGTGACCTGGCATTCGCCGATGCCGGCATAGCGGCCCACGTGCGACTGCCCGCGGCCGCCCAGCCCGACAATGCCGACTCCGATGCGGTCGTTGGCCCCGATGACGCGGGTGGCGGAAGCCGCCAGCGCGGCTCCCTGGAAAAACGAACGACGGGAAAGGGGAGTCATGCAGTTCTCCTTCAGACACTCCATACTACACCGTTTGGCGCGCGGGGGCACCTCAGATCGCCCGTCTCAGAACCTCGCGCAGCTCTTCGGGGGTGAGCGCGATGGGGTTGCCTTTCGTGCTGCTGGCCTTGGCGGCGCTATCGACCACTGCCGGAGCGTCTTCCGCGCGCAGCCCGTAGGAGCCAAGCGGCGGAACGTGCAGCCTGCGGCAGATGTCGCTCACCCAGGCCACGCCGTCTTCCGGCGCGGCATCGGGGCGGCCGGTCAGTGTGCAGGCCACGGTCTGGTAGCGCCGCAAGGCCTCGCCCTCCGGGTCGCGGGCGCGCAAGGCCCGGACATTCACGTCCATCACGTGCGGCAGCAGGGCCGCACAAACGGCGCCATGCGGCGCCTCGAACATCCCACCCACCGGCGCGGCGAAGCCATGCGCGGCGCCCAGCCCGGCGTTGGCCAGCGCCAGTCCTCCCAGCAGGCTGGCCAGCGCCATGTCCGTGCGGGCCTCCAGGTCGCGGCCATTCTCGTACGCCCGCGCCAGCGCGCTGGCGGCGCGGCGCATGCCCTCGCGGCAGAACATGTCCGTCATGGCGTTGGCGCGCGCCGAGACGTACGGCTCGATGAGCTGGGTCAGCGCGTCCAGCCCGGTCGAGGCGGTCACCGCCGGCGGCAGATCCAGCGTCAATTCCGGGTCCACCACGGCCAGCCGCGCCAGCATCAGCGGGCTGCGGAGGCTGGCCTTCACCCGGTGCTCGGGCGAAGCCAGCACGGCGTTGCGCGTCACCTCCGAGCCTGTGCCCGCGGTGGTGGGCGCCGCGATGAACGGCGCCGGCGGCACCGTGAGGCTGCGCCCCTGCCCGATCACTTCGAGATAGTCGAGCAGCTCACCCGGATTGGTGAGCAGCGCCGCGATGGCCTTCCCCGCGTCGATGGCGCTGCCGCCGCCCATGCCGATCACCACGTCGCACCCTTCGCGGCGCGCCAGCTCCGTCCCCTCCCGCACCAGGTCCAGCGTAGGCTCACCCGCGACCAGCAGCTCGCAACAGCCCACCTCGGCGGTCACCGGCGCGGCCAGCTCCCGCGGACAGCCCAGCACCAGCAGCGCCCGCCGGCCCATGGATCGGGCCGCCGGCGCTATCTCGCGCCGTGTCCCCGCGCCGAACAGAATCCGCGTCGCGGTGGCGAATTCGAAGCGCATACCCGGCTCACCAGCCTTCATCGGGCGGGAACAGGTTGGCGTACTTCACGCTGGTGCGCGGCTCCGCCATCATGGGGGCCACCGCGTCCCGCCACTTCTGGTAGTGCGCCGTTTCCTTGTGTTGCGCGGGAGCCTCGGGCGTGCGGTAGACCTCCACCAGAATGAAGCGGGCCGGATCGTCCGCCTGCTGGATCACGTCGAAGCGGGCGACGCCCGGCTCCTGGACGCTGTTTCGCGCGTTCTCCACGGTGGCTTCCTTGAAGGCCTCGACGCAGTCGGGCTTCACATGAGCGTGGACGTGCACGATGAGCATGGCCGTTCCTCCTTGCAGCGTGTCTGGCACCTCAGAATCTTAACATCGCGGCGGGCCGCCTGACCGGTAGTATGATCGGAGAGGCAACCCACCATGAGACGCAGAGATTTCCTCGGAGTGACCGCGGCCGCAGCCGCGCGCCCGGCCGCTGCCGCGCCGCCCAACGTGGTGATCATCCTGGCGGACGATCTCGGCTGGGCCGATGTCGGTTTTCACGGCAGCGAGATCCGGACGCCCAACCTCGACCGCCTGGCCACCCAGGGCGTGCGCTTCGAGCGGTTCTACTCCTACCCGCTATGCTCGCCCACGCGCAGCGCCTTGATGACGGGGCGCTCGCCCATGCGGCTGGGCGTTGCCTACTCGGTCATCCGGCCCTGGAGCAGCTATGGAGTGCCGCTGGAGGAGCACTTCATGCCGCAGAGTTTTCAGGCGGCCGGCTACTCGACGGCCATGACAGGCAAGTGGCACCTGGGCCACGCGCGGGCCGGCTTCATGCCCAATGCCCGCGGCTTTGACCATGCCTACGGCCACGTCAACGGCGCTATCGACTACTACACCCACATCCGCGACGGCGGCCTGGACTGGCACCGCAACGGCCGAAGCGTCCGCGAGGAAGGTTACGCCACAGACCTCCTTGCCGGCGAGGCCGCGCGCATCATCGAGAACCGCGACCGCAACCGGCCTCTGTTCCTGTACCTCCCCTTCAACGCCCCGCACACGCCGCTACAGGCCCCTCAGCCGCTCCTCGACAAGTACGCCTCCATCGCCGATCCCAGGCGGCGCACCTTCGCCGCCATGGTCGATTCCCTGGACCAGGGTGTCGGCCGCGTGCTGGCGGCGCTCGACAAATCGGGGATGGCCGACAACACCATGGTGTTGTTCTTCAG
>VFZS01000101.1 GCA_016871095.1 Acidobacteriota bacterium | reverse complement strand
CCAGTCCAGCAGCTCCAGCGGGAACGCGGCGTAACGCCCCAGCCACCAAGAGGAGCGGCCGTTGGGTATCACGATAACAGAACGGGATCGCTCAAGCGCGGCGCGTATGGCTGGGTGCTCCCAGAGAGTGCGATGGTCACGCCCGGCGCCGCGGGCTGACTTCGGCAGCGCGATGCTCTGGATGCCGCCGGCGAACAGAATGTTGCCCCAGGAGAGGGGCCGCCCGCTCTGCACCTGCCAGGTCCCCTGGACACTCCAGCCGCCCAGAATCAGGTCGCTGATCCTGCCCTGGGAGGCGAAGGGCTTGCCCTTGCCGAACGGCAGCTCGAAGACTGACGACATGGCGCAGACGTGGGTTTGGTCGAGCGACGAGACAACGCGGTGCGGGTAAAGATCGGACGAGTTAAGAAAATCGACGGCTTCCATGCTCTTCGACCAGGTGTAACTCGCCTGCACCGTGTAACCCGAGGAGAAACGCCGTTCCAGGCGCACCTGCGCGGAGTGGTACCACGCGAAGCCGTCATTGGTGGTCATGCCCACGCCGGAGAAGTGCGGATAGGGCCGGAGCAGTTGCGAGCGGGCCACCGTCCGGCTCTGGAGCGAAGTGCCGGTGAATTCCGGGATGCCGAAGAAGGGGTTGTTGACCTGCGCCGACAAGAACGAAATGACGGTCTGGTCACGGAAGGGCGACCTGGAAAGGTACTGGCCGGGGATCGGGTTCAGGTCGGGGCTGGCGGTGAGGCTGACAGTTCGGGTGCCCATGTAGCCGACGTCCGCCAGGAAGCGGCTGGGCAGGAGCTGTTGGAGGTTGAAGCTCCAGCGCTGCGTGTACGGAGTGCGGAGGTCCGGATTCACCACGCCGATGCTCTGGCCCAGGAAGGTAGCGAGGCCGGACGAGGCGCCGGCGGGCTGGAGCAGGCCGTCTGGGAACGGACTGGCCATCGAGGCGCGGTAGGTGATGCCGTTGTCGAGGCTGGGGACGAGCTGGGTCCGCTGGCTGAAGCCGGGCTGGCTCGCGTCGGTGCGGTCGGAGCCGAGTGGGGCGAAGAAGACGCCATAGCCCGCGCGCAACACCGTCTTGGAGGTGAGCTGGTAGGCCAGACCAATGCGCGGCGAGAGGTTGTCGCGGTCCGGGCTCAGCAGGCCTCGCGGAATGCCGCCGAGGCCGGCGAACAGGAGCCCCCCGGTGACGCGGAACTGGCTCGCCGGGACCTCCGGGATGGGACTGCGCGCGTAGTTCGCCATGGCGGCCGCCTCCACGGGACTCGCCTGCCCGAAGGCGAAGCCACGGCTGGTGCGGTTGTAGCGCTCCGTCGTGGGCGAATCGTAGTCCCACCGCACGCCCAGGTTGACGCTCAGGCGACGCGTGACTTTCCAGTCGTCCTGGAAGAACACCCCCCAGTAACGGGACATCTCCGCCGTGGAGGAGTTGATGTCGATGAAGCCCCCGGTGGGGCGGCCCAGCAGGAAGGAAGCCAGGCCCTGGCCGATGGGAGCGGCGGGCGAGTTGTCGAGCGGCCCGCGAGTCCAGGTCTGGGAGAAATCGTAGCGCGGCGAGATGTTGCCCAGGCTGAAGACGTTCTCCGCCATGATGCGGGATTCGACGCCCGCGCGCAGCGTGTGGTCGCCCCGCACGTTGGTGCCCTGCGCGATGAGGTTGTGATACGTGGTCCGCGGCTTGTTGCCGGACGTACCGCCGAGGCCGGTGTTGCCCGTGATCACCACCTGGGGGATGGCCGTGACCGACCCGTCGAGCTGGCGGACCAGGGCGGAGCTGATCCCGAGCGTGGAAAGGTCGAAGCCCACGCTGGGCGGGGCGGTGTCGTCGCGGAAGCGGTTCAGACCGTAGCGGAAGTTCAGAATCCACACAGCGCTAGGCGTGTAGGCGTGCTCGATGGAGATGCCGCGCTGGCGGCGGGTGCGAATCGTCCCGGTGGAGATGTTGTGGAAGTACCGGTCGCTCTTGGGGTCCGTGTAGGCCATGTTGAACGAGATGAACATTCGGTTCTGATCGTTGAACAGATGGTCCGCGCGCCCGAGGTAGCCCTTGTAAGGTGAGTCGGCCATGTTCGGGTCGGTGTAGTTGGACGAGCCGTCGGGATTGCCGGGCGCATTCGGCAGCGGGTAGTAGTCGAGGAGCTTGCGGGCAATAGCGTCGAAGCGGCTGGCCGGAACGATGTTCCCCGCCAGCGGCTGCCGCGAGAAACGCCCGCCGGTGGCCGCGGCGATGGCATCGGGATCGTAGATCTGATACTGGGCGCCGAGGGCCAGCAGCGCCGAGAAATCGCCCCCGCGTTGCGCCGCGGTCGGGACGGTATACGCGTTGCGCGCGGCGCGCTGGCGGGCGACGCGGTCCCCGCCGAAGGTCCAGAACGTCCGGTTGTGGCCGTCGTACAGGCCGGGGATCCACACTGGTCCGCTGCCATTGGCCTGCCCGCGGATCACGCGCTGGGGCGGCCAGGCGTTGTCGATCTTCTCCGGGGTGATGGGACCGGTGCGGGTGTCGTAGATGAAGTTGTTGGTGAACAGGTCGCGGGCGATGAGGCCCCGGCTCAGGTTCTGGAAGATGGCCGAGCCGTGAAAGGCGTTGGCGCCGCTCTTCATGACCATGTTGACGTGGCCTCCGAGAAAGCGGCCCAGCGAAGCATCGTAACTGGCGGAGGTCACGCGGAGTTCCTGAACCATCTCCTGGGGCGGGTTCATGGTGAACCCGCCGGCCCGTGTCATCATGGGCGTGCCGTCGATGGCGAACTCATTGGCGCCGGCGCGTCCGCCGCCGATCGTGGTCGTGCCGCCGCTGCCCAGCGCATCCGGCGGCCATAAGTTGGTCGGCGCCGTCGAAGTGCCGGCTCCGGGAACGAACTGGAGCAGGTAGACGGCGCTGTTGCCGGGAACAGGCAGGTCCTGGATGCGGCGGCTGTCCATCACCTGGCCTACCGTGGCGTTGGCGGTCTCCAGCAGTGGCGTATCCGCCGTCACCGTCATCCTTTCCGTGACGGCGCCGATTTCCAGGGGCACTTCCACGTCCAGCACGTCACCCACCCGGACTTCGAGCGGCTGGCGCGAGTATTGCTTGAAGCCGCTGACGGTCACATCGAGGCGGTAGCTCCCGGGAATCAGGTTTCGCACCAGGAAGTTGCCGACAGCGTTGCTTTGGGTGCGGAGTGAGACGCCCGTATCGACGTTGGTCACTTCCACGTTGGCATTGGCGATCACCGCCTGGGCGGCGTCAACGACGCGGCCGCGGATCTCGCCAGTGGGTGTCTGGGCGGCCAGGGTGAGGGCCCCGGCGATCAGGAGGCCGCAGAATCGAGAGTTCATGGTACACTCGTTATCGATATCGGTTATTGTACGCGGAGCCACCCGCAATGTCAAAGCCCAAAACGCCCCTCCCCGCTAAGTTCCGCCCCGTCAAGGTCGGCTCGGTCAAGACCCGCGTCGTCGCCGCGCTGCGTGAAGCGATCTTCTCCGGCGCCCTCCAGCCGGGCACAGCCCTGCGCGAGGCGCACCTGGCAGCGTCGATGGGTGTCAGCCAAGCCACTGTGCGCGAGGCCCTGATGATCCTCGAGCACGCCGGGCTGGTGGTGCGCACCAACCGGGAGACCACCGTGACGCGGCTGACCGCCAAGGACTTCGCGGAGCGCAGCAGGCTGCGAGTCGTGCTCGAGGGGATGGCCGGTGTTCAGGCGGCGGCGCTGATGACGGAGGCGGATTTCGCCGCTCTCGCCGGGAAGCTGGATGCGATCCACCGCGCACTGGAACGGGACTCCTACATGGACTTCGTGGCCGCCGACCTGGAGTTTCACCGCTTCATTTGGGCGAAGGCCGACAACCAGATGCTGTGTAAGATCCTGGACCTCATCGCGGTGCCGGTCTTCGCGTTCCTGAGCATCCGCCGCAGCCGGTCGCTGCACAACCTCATCCGGAGTGTGCGGTCGCACGACCCTATCCTGGCGGCGCTACGATCCCGCGACGAAGGCGCCATCCGGGAGGCGTTCCGCGATCACATCGAGGAATCCTACCGGGACTTCCACGACGACTGACGGCGCCCGGGTTTGCGCTGCTCCACCCTACCCGTGCCGGATCAGCACCACGTCCCCGTCCCGCACCACGTGGTCTTTGCCCTCCAGCCGCAGCAGGCCCTTTTCGCGCGCCCGCGCGTACCCGCCCTCTCTGACCAGCACGTCCCACGGCGCCACTTCCGCACGGATGAATTTCTTCTCGAAGTCCGTGTGTACCGTGCCGGCCGCCTTCAGCGCCGTGCTTCCCGCCGGCAACGCCCAAGCTCGCACCTCCGGCTCGCTCGCCGTGAAGAAGCTGATCACGCCCAGCACCGAGTAGGTGGCGAACACCAGCCGCTCCAGCCCCGACTCCTTCAGCCCGTAGCTGGCCAGGAACTCCGGGACCTCTTCGGGCGCCAGTTCCGCCAGTTCCGCCTCGATCTTCCCGCAGATGGCCGTCACCGCCATGTGCGCCCGCCCGGCGAGCGCCTGCTCGCGGAATTCCGCCTCAACGTCGTGCAGCCGCGCACCGTCTTCCTCGCCCAGGTTCAGCACGTACAGCATGGGTTTCAGTGAGAGAAACTGGAAACCCCGCACCCGCTTCTCGTCCTCTCCTCCCAACTCCAGTTGCCGCAAGGGGACGCCCGCCTCAAGCTGCGCCTTCACCCGTTCCAGCACCTCGAACTCACGATCCAGCTCCGGGTTCTTCACCTTGTGGCGGTCCTTGTCCAGCCGCTCCAGCCGCTTCTCCGCCATCATCAGGTCGCTGAGAATCAATTCGGTCTCGACGTGCTCCAGGTCCCGCCGCGGATCCACTGACCCCAGCTCGTGCGGCACCCGGTCGTCTTCGAAGGCGCGCAGCACGTGGGCGAAGGCGTCCGCCAGCCGCAGGCTGGCCAGGTAGGCGGGGTCCCGCAGAGTGTCCTTGGACACCGCCGGGCAGTCCAGGTACTCGACCGTGGCGTGCGTCACCTTGGCGTCGGGGTACAGCCCGGCCACCGCGTCCAGCCGCCGGTCCGGTACCCGCGCCACCCCCGCGCGCACCGCGAGCGAGCCCATCCGCACCGCCTCATGCACGCCCGTCAGGATGGTGAACAGCGACGTCCTCCCCACCTGCGGCAGCCCGATTATCGCCGTCCTCATGGCGCTAATCTTACCGCAGCAACGCCCAGCCCTGTTATGCTCAAAAAAGCATGCCGGCCCGCTCTCACGATTGGTTCAGCCAGGCGCTCCGAGACCTCGAGCAGGCCGAGGACTCGCGTGGCGCCGGGCGCCACGAGTGGGCCTGCTTCGCCGCTCAACAAGCCGCGGAGAAGGCCGTCGAGGCATTGCACCTGAGCGCGGGGCAGGAGGCCTGGGGGCACGTCGTGGCCAGGCTGCTCCGCGAGCTTCCGGCAGGTGTGGAGCCGCCCGCGGAATTGATCGAGAAAGGGCGCGTGTTGGACGCCTACTACATCCCGCCTCGCTACCCCAACAGCCACCCCGAGGGCGCTCCCTTCGAGCATTACGGTCCGCTGCAAAGCGCGGAGGCCGTCCGCTATGCCCGTGAGATCCTTGACTTCGTCCGTGTTCGCATGGCCTGACGCCCCGGCGGTGGATCGCGCCGTGCGCCAGTGGGCGAGCCATCTGGCCTCACGGCGGCCCGAACTGCTGCGCCTGGGTTACTTCGGCTCTTACGCGCGCGGCGACTGGGGCGTGGGCAGCGACCTGGATCTTGTCATCCTGGTGGACACAGCGCAGCCACCCTTCGAGCGGCGCTCCGCGGACTGGGACACCCTGGGGCTGCCCGTGCCGGCCGATGTCCTGGTCTACAAGCTCGAGGAGTGGGAGGCGCTCACGGCCGCGGCTCCCTTCGGGAGGACGGTGGGTCGGCAGATCATCTGGGTCTACCAGCGACCCGGCTCGTAATATCCCCTATCATTGGGTAGAGGAGCACTCGCATGCTGGAAATCACCTGGCTTGGACACGGCACTTTTCAATTGCGTCTCGAATCCGGCGAGGTCCTGGTCCTGGACCCCTGGATCGAGGGGAATCCCGCCTACCCCAAGGATCACTCCATCTCGCGCGTGGATGCGCTGCTCATCACCCACGGCCACTTCGACCACATCCACGGCGCGGTGGCTCTGGCCAAGCAGTTCTCCCCCCAAGTGGTGGCCATCTTCGAAACCTGCCTGTGGCTGGGCTCGAAGGGGGTCCAGAACGCCTGCGGCATGAACAAGGGCGGCTCGCAGAAGGCCGGCCCGGTGACGGTGACCATGACCCATGCGGTGCACAGTTGCGGCATCCAGGACGGCGACCAGGTCATTTACGGCGGCGAGGCCTGCGGCTACGTGCTGCGCCTCCCCGACGGCCGCTCCATCTACTTCGCCGGCGACACCAACGTGTTCTCCGATATGGCCCTCATCCAGGAGCTCTACCAGCCCGAGCTGGCCTTCCTGCCCATCGGCGATCTCTACACCATGAGCGCGCGCGAAGCCGCCCTGGCCTGCCGCCTGCTCAAGCCCAAGAAGGTGATCCCCATGCACTTCGGGACCTTCCCCCCGCTCACCGGCACACCGGAGCAGTTGGCCGAGCTCATCCGCGACCTGCCCGGAACCGAGGTCTGGCCCCTGATCCCAGGCCAGCCGGTCAACTGGTAGCGAAGCGCAGGCTGGCTTCCCGAGCCGCCCCACCCAGCAGGAGCCTGCTGCTGACCGAGGGCCATTCAACGCGGCGACAGCCTGATCTTGGGGCTTGACACTTGGGGGGAAGCGGCAGTATAGTCGAGTTGTCGGAAAATCAGAAGGGGTATTTTCACACAAGGAGGTCCGTCGTGAAAGCAACGGGTTTGCGGTGGAGTACGAGTCTGTCCTGGCTGGCCGCCAGCCTCATATTCCTGGGCTTTGAGCCCTCGATGGCCTCAGCCCAAGTCCTTTACGGGTCAATCGTCGGGGCGGTGAAGGATCCAACCAACGCGGCCGTCCCCAAGTCCAATGTGACGGTCAAGAGCGCGGCGACCGGCTTGTCGCGTCAGGTGGTTGCCGACGAAACGGGCTATTATTCCGTTCCCAACCTGCTTCAGGGCAGCTACGATGTTTCGGTGAGCGCCAGCGGATTCAGGCCGTTCACCCGGACCGGCGTTGGCGTCCTTACCAATACCGTCACCCGGGTGGATGTGGCCTTGGAGGTGGGAGCGATAACCGAGTCCATTACGGTGGAGGCCAGCGCAGCGCTTCTTCAGACCACGAAGACCGATGTCAACGTGAACCTGGAGTCGCGGGCGCTGGTGAACTTGCCGCTGCCCGCTTACCGCAGCTACCAAATGCTGGTCAATCTCGTCCCGGGGGCCACGCCGGCCCGTTTTCAGAACGCCCTCATTGACACGCCAGGGCGCGCCTTGACCACCAACATCAGCGGCCAGGAGCGCGGCGCCAATAACACGCGCGTGGATGGCGCCGTCAATATCCTGGTCACGATGCCCCACCACGCGCTGTACATTCCTCCTGTCGAGAACATCCAGGAAGTCAACATTTCGACTAACAGCTTCGATGCCGAGCAAGGAATGACGGGCGGCGCGGCGGTGACCGTGGTCACCAAGTCGGGCACCAATGAATTCCATGGCGCCCTTTTTGGCCTGCACCAGAACAACGCCACGCGCGCCTTCACTTGGGATGAGAACCGCGCGGGCGTGAGGAAGAAGCCCAAGATGACCCGCAACCTGGATGGCGGCAACCTGGGCGGTCCGATCATACGGAACAAGCTGTTCTTTTTCGGCGGTTGGGAAGGAGTGTTCGAGCGCGTGGGTTTCTCCAGCCTGTTGTCGGTTCCCCCGGCGGACTTCCGCACTGGCGACTTAAGCCGAATGCTGGGAGCGTCCATTTTCGATGCCGCCGGCAGGCCCATCATGGTGCCCACCACGGAGGGCGGCTCCACGCAACTGCGCAGCGGGATGATCTTCGATCCCTATACCGGCAGCCTGGACGGCACGGGCCGCGCAGTGTTCTCCAGCGCCGGGCGGCTGAACGTCATCCCAAGCGCCAGGCTGAACGGTCCCATGATGAAGCTGCTGGAACTGGTCCCTTCGCCCAACCAGGCTGGGGATCAGTCCAACTACTTCAGCACCGGCACCTACCGCCTTAACCGCAACAACGTGGACGCCAAAGTCAATTGGAACCGGAAAGACCACCACCTGCTCTGGTTCAAGTACAGCGTGATGAACGCTCTGGTTAACGGAGAGCCTGGGCTGGGAAAAGCCGGCGGCCCCCCTCTGATCCTGGGCGGCGGGCTCGGCCAGGGGCACACCCTGGTGCAGATAGCGGGTGTCGGGCAAACCTATACCATCTCGCCTACTTTCATGGTTGACGGGACGCTCGGCTGGACCAGGTTTGGCCAGAATGTGCAGCAGCCTAACCTGGAGACCAAGTTCGGCCTGGACGTGCTGGGAATTCCGGGGACCAACGGACCGGATCCGCGAGAAGGCGGAATGCCAAGCTTCGCCGTTCCCGGCTATTCCACGATGGGTTACACGGAGACCTGGAACCCGCTGTTCCGCAATGACCAGTCTTACACTTTCAACGGCAATGCAAACTGGATGAAAGGCGCTCATGAGATTCGGTTCGGCGTGGATTTCCTCCACCATCTGATGAACCACTGGCAGCCGGAGCTGGGCGGCGGCCCGCGCGGCTCGTTCAGTTTCGGGCGCGCCATTACGGCCCTCAATCCCTCGGCGATCAGGACCAGCGTTGGATTCCAGGGCGCGACTCCCTCGTTCGAAAGAGATTGGAACTCCCTGGCGGCCTTTTTGCTGGGCGTACCTTCTTCGGCGGCCAAGAGCCCTCAGTTCATGAAGATGGCCACGCTGGAGAACCAGTACGCTCTTTTCCTCCGCGACCGCTGGCGCGTCACCGAGAAGCTGACTTTGAATCTGGGATTGCGCTGGGAACTCTATCCCACTCACACCCGGCCCGCCGGACTGGGCATCGTGTCGTACCACCCCGCCACCAATGAGGCGCTGATCGGCGGGCGGGGCGGCATTCCGCGAGACGTGGGAGTCGGTTATAGCAAGAAGCTGTTCGCCCCCCGCGTTGGGTTCGCCTATCAGCCCATGAAATCCACGGTGATCCGGAGCGGTTACGGCATCACTTACGTGCCGCATCCATGGGGCGCGCAGGCGCTGCGCGGCTGGTACCCGTTCACCTTGGTCGCCACCTTCTCCGGCGTGAATGCTTATCAGCCGGTCACCACCGATCTCGCTTACGGGGCCGCCGGCGTCCCCAACCGGCCTCTGGGGCCAGGGGTCGGGATCCCGCCCATCCTGGGCCCGGATATCAGCCCGGGGCGCATTCCCCTGCCGCCGACGAGCGACATGGGTTACCCGGTGGCCAATAAGATGCTGCGGCGGGGTTATATTCAATCCTGGAACTTCATCATCCAGCACGAACTTCCCGGCCAGATAGTAACCTCGATCGGATATGTCGGCACCGCGCTGGTGAACGGCTTCGCGTTCCTGGATGTGAACGCTTCGCAAACACCCGGTTCCGGCAACGCCGGGCGGCCACTGTTCGCGAAATTCAGGCGCACCGTGCCCGCCAGGGAGTTCGACGGCCGCACGCACAGCATCTACCACTCCTTGCAGGCTTCACTGGACCGGCGTATGGCACGCGGCCTGTTCCTGAAGGCCGCCTACACCTACTCAAAGGCCATTGAACTGGCCAGCTATGGCGACTGGACCGGGTTCACTTGGAACGCGGCCAGCGTCTTCTATCGCAATCGCTCCACCGCATCACACGACATACCGCACATCTTCCGGCTCGGCTATGTGTACGAGTTCCCCTTCGGCAGCAGCGGGAAGTGGGCTACCAGCGGCGTGCCCAAAGCCCTGCTGGGCGGCTGGCAACTCAACGGCATGTTTAGCGCCTACCAAGGCAGGCCGTACACGCTTAGTTCCTCCGGGGCCTCGTTGAATATGCCGGGGAATTCGCAGACGCCGGACCAGATCAAGCCAACGGTGGCCAAGCTCGGCAAGGCCGGGGACGACGGCACCTGGTTCGACACCACCGCGTTCGCGCCCATCACCGAGGTCCGGTTCGGAAACGTGGGCCGCAACACCATGCGCAGCCCCGGCGTTGTGGATATGGACTTGAGCCTGTTCCGCAACTTCCAGCTCACCGAGAAGCTCAAGCTGGAATTCCGCGCCGAGTCGTTTAACTTGAGCAACACGCCCCACTTTTCCGGCCCAACCAGCGGCGTCGAGAGCGCGACCTTCGGGAGGATACTCTCGACGCAGACCGCGGACGTGGTGGGTCGCTCGCGAGAGTTCCGCTTGGGCTTGCGCTTGACCTTCTGATTTGACGCCCCAGACCCGCCGCTGACCGGCACACCGGAGCAGTTGGCCGAGCTCATCCGCGACCTGCCCGGCGCCGAGGTCTGGCCCCTGGTCCCTGGCCAGCCGGTTAACTGGTAGAAAGCCCGAACCTCGCGTGACTACGATGTCTGCGACGGTGTGTGCGCCAGTGCTGTGGCTGGCCGCGTCCGCTGTTGCTTTCGCGCAGTGGGATGACAGCCGCCTGCGGCCCTTCGTGATGGACCACCGCGGGGGCGCGGCCTCGGCGGTCGACCTTTCTTTTCTGCTGGAGCCGCCCGCCGGCAAGCACGGCTTCCTTCGGGTTCAGGGCGGCCACTTGGTGAAGGCCGACGGCCGGCGTATGCGCTTGTGGGGAGTCCACCTTACGGATTGGAGCAAAGGCTCAGTCATGCTCCCTCCCAAAGAGGACATCCCCATATGGGCCGGTGCCCTGGCCCGCTTCGGCGTCAACTGCGTGCGTCTTCACTTCATCGACCTGGCCGCGCCGCGGGGGGTCATCGACGCCACCCGCAGCGACAGCCGGGAGTTCGATGCGCGGCAGCTTGACCGGCTGGACTACCTGGTGGCGGAGCTTAAGCGGCGCGGCATCTACGTCGATCTGAACCTCAACGTCGGACGCTCCTACAAGGCCGGCGACGGCGTCCAGGATCACGACAAGATCCGCTGGGCCAAGGGGCTGGTGCTGTTCCACCCGCGCCTGATCGAGCTTCAGAAGGAGTATGCGCAGAGGATACTAACCCACCACAACCCATACACCAAGAGCGAATACCGGCATGAGCCGGCCGTGGCCATCGTCGAGATACTGAACGAGAACGGCCTGTGGGCGGGCTTCCGCGCGCCTACCCCCTACTACGACGGGCTGCTCACCCGGCAATACAACGACTGGTTGCGCCGCAAGCTCAGCCCCGAGGAGCTGAAGAAGCTGCGCGAGCTGGCCGGCGCTCCCGCCGATGCTCCCATCCCCCGCCTACAAGGGCCGGAGGTGGCATCCGCCCCGCGCGAGCGGCTCTACCCCGAAGTCTCCTTCTTCATGGAGAAGGAGAACGAGTTCTACCAGGACATGACCGCGTATCTAAGGAACACGCTGGGAGTGAAGGCGCCGATCATCGGCACCGCCGACCACGGCCATTCCAGCAGCAGTTATCCCATGCTGGCCTCGCTTGCCAGGCTCGACATAGTGGATGG
>VFZS01000100.1 GCA_016871095.1 Acidobacteriota bacterium | reverse complement strand
CGCCGACATGGCTCCGTGCTGTCCCCAGGTCTTGTCCCCAGGATTTAGGGGAAGGCCATCTCCTCGACGTAGATCTCCTGGAAGCGCGGGTCGGCGGCCAGCGAGAGGTGCTCGACCCTCTGGCGGACGTGCTCGAATGGCGTGCCGAAGAGCGCCAGTTTGGCCCCCAGCAGCGCGGTGTTGCCCGCGGGCTGCACCTGTTCCTCCGGGAACTGGATCAGCCCGATGCGCCGCGCGCTGGCGCGGTTGACGTAGTTGCCGAAGGCCCCCGCCAGGTACAGCCGCTGTACGTCCCCAGCCGACGCCCCCAGCAGATCCAGCACCATTCGCACGCCGGCCGCGATCGCTCCCTTGGCAAGCTGAAGCTCCCGGACGTCGCGCTGCGTCAGCGCCACCGGCGGGCACACCGTGAAGCACGATTCGCCGCTGCACAACCTCCCCGCCGGCGAGATCAGACCCAGCTCCAGGCCCGCAGCCACCGCGTCCACCAGGCCACTGCCGCAGATGCCGCGCGGCGCGGCGCCCCCAAGCACCCGGCAGCGGAGCTGCCCTTCCACCACGCTGACCTCGCTGATCGCCCCCGTGGCCGCCTGCATCCCCATCTTGATGCGGCCCCCTTCGAAGGCCGGGCCCGCTGCCGTCGAGGCGCACAGGATCCGCTCCCTCGTCCCGAAGACGATCTCGCCGTTGGTCCCCAGGTCGATCAACCCCAGCAGCTCGGAGCTTTCGTGCATCCGGGTGGCCAGCATGCCCGCCAGGATGTCGCTGCCCACGAATCCGCCCAGGCACGGCAGGAACTCGACCCGCGGGTCGCCGGCGATCCGCCAGCCTAGCTCCGCCGCGCGGAACGTCATCAGCCCGTCGCGAGCGGTTTCGAAAGGCACATGCGACAGCGGCTCGACGTCAACACCACAGAAGAGGTGATGCATGGCGGTGTTGCCCACGATCACCACGCGCCCGATGGGATCCCGCGCCGCCGGCAACATATCCTGAATCAGCCGTCCAATCCCGGAGCGAATCAGTTCCCCCAGCTTCCGCCCGCCCTCCGCGCTCAGGCCAACCTGGATGCGGCTCATGATGTCGGCGCCGTAGCCCGCCTGCGGATTCAGCCCGCTGCGCACGCCCAGCACCGCGCCGCTCTTCAGGTCAAGCAACTGCGCCACCAGCGTGGTGGTGCCCAGATCCACGGCGACGCCACACCCTTCCCCGGGCATGAACTCGAAAGGCGAGTCGTCGGCCAGGATGGGCGCCTCCCACTGGGCGACCTCCAGCGCGAGGTCACTCTGCGCCAGCGCCCGGCAGGACAGCCTCCAGCCGTCCGCCAGCTCCTCTGGGGCCAGAACGCTGCGCTCCTCCGGCGTGGGGGGCAGGGACCCGGAGAGCACCTTCACGCGGCAGCGGCGGCAGCGCCCCCGCCCGCCGCAAGGGAACTCGACGCCATAGGCAAAAAGCACTTCCCGGAGCGGCGTGCCGCGCCGGACTTCCAGCCTCTCCCCCTGCGGCCGCAACTCGATGCTGACCAGGTCACTCATAGACGAGGCGAGCGCCAAAGGACTATAATCCCACGGAGGCCGCTCTATGCTCAGGATCACGCTACTACTCATAGTCGCCGCGCTCGTGGTCGGGGCGCTGGTGCTGTGGATCGTCGGCGAGCGCGGCCGGCTGCTGTTAGGCTCCACGCGGCGCTTTTTCCGCGAGGGCGGGCGGCTGCACGGCTACGTCTACGGCCGCTGGACGCGCCAGTACATCGACGTGCTGCTGAACCGCCTGCCAGCCAATCCCAAGGCCACACACTGGCTGGCCGACCGCTATCACGGCAAGGTGCTGACCCATGACCACGCCACCGCGCTGGTCGGCAGCGACAAAGACGTACCCTTGCAGGACCTCGATCAGGTCGTCCCCTATCCGGTGGCGCGCAACCTGGTGCTGAAAGGCCCGCCCGACGTGGCCGTGTACGAGTGCGTGTGCCGCCATGCGCGTGAAAGCCACTGCCAGCCCACCCAGGTGTGCATGGTCATCGGGCAGCCCTTCGTGGATTTTGTCCTCGAGCACCATCCCGACACCGCGCGCCGGCTGAACCAGCAGGAGGCGCTCGAGCTGCTGGCGGACGAGCACCAGCGCGGCCACGTCCACGCGGCCTGGTTCAAGGACGCCATGCTCGATCGCTTCTACGCCATCTGCAACTGCTGCAAGTGCTGCTGCGCGGGCATCCAGCAGATGCGACTGGGGACCCCCATGATGACCCCGTCGGGCTATGTGGCGGAACACAAGTCCGACCTGTGCGGGGAGTGCGGCACGTGCGTCGAAGCCTGTCCCTTCAATGCCCTGTCGATGGACGGCGCCCGGCCCCGGCTCGACTTTGAGAAGTGTCTGGGCTGCGGCGTCTGCGAGGTGAAGTGCCCCAACCAGGCGGTGGCGCTGGTCCGTGACGAGCGCAAGGGCATTCCCCTGGACGTGCGCGCGTTGGCGGGCTGAGCCCGATGTCGTTCACTCGGGGCGCCACCACTCCCTGCCGGTCGTGGCTCGGTTGCGTTTCCCAGGGCTCTAAGGCTCCTGCCGAGCCGCGAGCGTTACCGAGCGGTTGGGACTGCCCAAAACGGGACAGTATTGGGGCTGAACCGCGTGCTATGCTGAGGGCCATGGCACGGGTATTCACTGCTCTGCTCCTGATGGCGGCCCTGGCGCTGGCCGCCGATGTTACTGGCACCTGGAACTTCACCATCGAGACCCCGGCCGGCACCGGCAACCCGGTTTTTGTCTTCCAGCAGGACGGCGAGAAGCTCACCGGAACCTACACCGGCATGCTGGGCAAGGCGGACGTCACCGGTACGGTCAAGGGCGACAAGATCCAGTTCCAGTTCGAGGCCTCCTACGAGGGCCAGAAGTTCTCCATCCGCTACTCCGGCGTCATCGAAAGCCCCACCCGGATGAAGGGAACCGCCCAGTTCGCGGACATGGGCGAGGGCGCCTGGACCGCGGTCAAGAAGTAGAAACCAGTCCGTGCGAAGGTTGCCGCCGGCCCGCCCGCGGTGTATATTTGACTTGACCGGGGCCGATCTCGCGGTAGCCGCACCACCAGGAGAGCCGAACGATGTGGATCATACCAGTCATAGCTGTACTTTTAGTCGCCATAGCCGTCTATGAGTACCGCCTTCGCAAGCCGGACCAGCTTGTGTTGTGCGAGGCCGACGGCGCCGTCCGTCTGCGCCGCCGGCGTTTCTATCCGCGCCATTTCAGCCTGGCCCTGCCGGGCACCACGCACCCCCTCGAGCTGAAGATCGACGGCGCGGCGCGCGGCGGCATTCAGATCCGGACCGCGCTGGTCCTCACCGTGGCCCCGGCCCGCGAGCACCTGGCCAGCCTCGTCCGGGTGGGCGGATGGCGGCGCGATGCGCTCATCAAGGCGGCCAGGGAGCTGGAGACAGTGGTCCAGGGCACGGTGAAGGAGTTCACCGAGAGGCACCTGCTGGAAGAGCTCGCTTCCGAGAAACTCAGCGCGCATCTCTCGGCTGGTGTGAACGAGAGCGCGCCCAGGTTCGGCCTGGAACTGGTGTCCCTCACGGTTCACTCGGTCGATCCCCTGGACCCGGAGATCGCCGAAGCCATGCGGCGGCGTGAATCCGCCCGCATCCTGGAGCAGACCGAGCTGCTCAACCAGCAGGCGCGCGTGGCGGCGGCGCGAGCCAGGATTGACGCGGATGAGCAGATCGCCCTCTCGGAACACGAGCTGGAGCTGAAGAAATACGGCCTCCGCGAGGCCGAGGTGGAGAAGGAGGCTTTGCTGGCGCAGAAGCGCACCGAGGACGAGCTCAAGCGCAGCCGGATGAGGCTCGCTTACGAACAGGAGGAAATGGCTCTCCTGAAGAACAGCCCCGAGCTGCTCCTGCTCAGCCCGCAGGCGGCGCGTCTGGCCGAGGCCAGTCAGAACCTGAAGAACGCCCGCACCATCGTCTCGCTGTGGTCCTCGGATGCCGAGCGCGAGTCCCGGCTTTCCAACTTGTTTCAGCGTTTCCTCGAGCTGGTTCTCGAGGGTGACACCAGGCAGTTGAGAGCCAAGGGCGAAAGCGAGGGATCCTAGCCCGGCCGGGCGCCGTAGCATCGCCCGGCAGTGCTGGCACGCCTATGCGTGAGAGTCAGGCGCCTCTGATCGACCTTGCGGCGGGCCCCCCGCAGCCGCTCACGGACGCCTTTGCCCTCCGGCCGGTCAAGGCGGCGGTGGTATCGGAGATCAGCGAGGCCACCGCCTCGTCTCCGGTGGCCCCCGAAGAGCGGGTGAACTTCCACATCGGGAATCCGGTCCAGGATCCCCGGCTCGTGGAGCTGTACGCCCGGATCGCTCTTGGCCTGGGGCCGCGTACAGTGAGCGCCCGGGATGACCTCGCCGCCGGGCTCAGCGCCGAACTCGGCTGGGAGGCGCCGGATCGGGCCAAGCTCGATTTCCTGCTCGAGTTGATCCGCAGAAGCACGCCCTACCTCCCCCGCGGAGGGTTCCTGAAGAACAAGCCGAATGAGTTGGTCCGCCTGTTCGCCGAGTGGCTGACCAGGCAACCCGAGCCGCTGGCCTACGACCTGGGCGATAAGACCGGCAGACGCGAGGTCATTCTGGCCTCCGGTGGAATCGCGGAATCCTTGCGGGTGCTGTTTCACGCTCTGGCCGGCCAGCTTCAGCATCTCCCGGCCGCCGTCTTCAGTCACGGAATCCGCCTGCCCGAACACCTCACGCAGTTCGAGACGCTGCGTTTCCACTCGCTTCCCGACAACAACGAGGCCGCCGCGGTGGCGGTGCTCGAAGACTCGGTGACGGGCGATGCAGCCTGCCCCTCTTTCGTTCTGCTGGGCAGAATCATCTCGGAAGAGACCCGCCGCGCCTTGCGACTGCTCAGCCGCGACTACCCGCTGTTCATCCTCGAAGCCAACGACGCCCCCAATCACCTGTCACTGGCGCGCGAGGCCAAGATGATGAACCGCACCCTGCGGTTCCTTACTCCCGCCATCTTCTCGCCGCGTCTGGAGGGGCTGTCCACGGTCTTCATCGCCGGCTATGACGAGTTCATACGCCTGATCGAGACCGTACACTTCCAGCTCAAGGGAACCCCCTCGGCCGCGGAAGTAGAGCTGCTGACCTACCTGCTGAAACGTGGCTGGCCCGCTGGCGGGGCCGAGCCCCTCCTGGACGAGACACTGTACCAGGAGAGTCCTCCCGTTCTGACCGGCGCGCATCGCGTGGCCGGGGCGGCCCTCTCCAGAATCGAGAGCCGGACGGCCCGGATCGCGAGCATCTGGGGAGCACGGATCGAGAGCGCGCTGGAGTCCGTCGTCGAGCGCTCCGCCGGGCGTCTGGAAAGGGCGCTGGAGCCGGTGGCCCGCGGCCCGTTGGTGAGCGACCCCTTGGAAGGGCTTGGCTTCCGGGAGATCCTGGCTCAGCTTCCGGCCCGCCAGGCCGACCTGACCGCCGCCTTCAAAGCCGCTTTCCTCCGCCACCATCCCGAGTACCGGCTCGAGGCTTCGCTGGTGGTCAGCGGGTCAGCGCGCACGGCGCTGGGTCTGCTGGGGTTTCACTGCCGCATCCGCGAGGTAGTCATTCCCGATTTGAGCTGGACCTACGAGCACTGCTTCCCCAGCGTCACGTCGGTCCCCTTGACCCCGGCCTTCGAGCTGGACGTCCCGCGGATGATCCAGGCGGTCGAAGACAAGCTGCTCCAGGACCCGGGCTGGCGCGACTACGGCGCCGTGGTCTTCAACAACCCGCACAACGCCACCGGCCAGGTCTTCCGCGAACAGGACCTGCGGACGCTGCTGCGCCACTACCTGGAACGGGGCATTCTGGTCATCGACGATCTCTCCTACCAGAACGTCGCCCCGGCCCACGATCTCGCGGGGCCGCTGACGCTGCGCCAGCTTGCTGACGAGCTGGCTCGTCTCGGCTACATCTCCACGGACCAGGCGAACCGGGTGGTAGCGGTGCATTCGCTTTCGAAGACGGATTGCCTGGCGGGCGCCCGCCTGTGCCTGGTCGAGATCCGCGGCCCGGATTTGCGCCGGCGCTTTGAGGCCGTCAACGCCGCCATCGCACCCAACCTCGGAGCGATTCTGCTGGGGTATCTGTTCTACCGCAACGGCGCGCAGAGCGCCAACTCGTACTGGAAGCTTCGCAACGTCATCTTCGAAGAACGGATGAGCGCCATCGAAAAGGCGGCCGCGGACCTGCCGCCGGAGCGGAATCCCTTCGGGATCGCCATCACCCGTCCGGCCGGGAGCATGTATCCGCGGATGACGCTGGAGCATCTTCCGGCGGGCATCTCCCTGGACTGGATCGCCTCGGGGCTGGCCCGCCAGGGCATCGGTCTGATTCCGCTTTCCACCTTCGCCCACACGGAGGAAGGTTTCGAAACCGGGCGCAGGTCGTTTCGGATAACCCTGGGCGGCGCCGACGGCGCGGACCGCCTGCTGACCAAGACCCGCCGCGTGCTGATTGACCTGAACCGCCTGATCGCGGAAGAGGAATCCCACTACAACCGGAAGTCGCTGGCGCTGTCGGGCTGCCGCGCCCACCCCAGGTTGGACTCGCCGGCGCTCCGGCGGCAGTGGGACGCGCTGGCCGCCGAGGTCGCTGCCTCGTGCCGCGAGATGGTCGCTCGGGAGCTGAAGGACTCGGGCAGCCCCGCGAAGTGGACCTCCGGTCCGGCCTCTCTCGCCCAGTTTCTGAATGACCGCCTCAGCGTGTTTGGCGCCCGCTTCCAGGACCGGCTCGCGCTGGCGCACGAATGGCTCTGGCTGGCCGAGGCCGAAGACGGGCGGAAACTCGAAGGGCTGCTCGAGCAGGAGTTCTGCAAGGACAGTCTGCCGCGGCGGCAGTCGCTGTTCCGGCGGCGGCTCTACGACCGGACAGTGCATCCCACGCAGATGTACTCGATACAGCCGGAGCGGTTGTGGGAACAGGCCATCGAGCCCATCATCACGGGGAGGCCAGCCGGCCGGCCCCTGGCGCAGCCTCTGGCCCGCGAGTTGGCCCGCGAGTTCCTGGGCTTGAACGTGGCCGTCACTTCGCGGGACGAAGGCAACGAGCTGCTGTTGGATCTCGACGCCGTGATCGCGGCCGAGGACGTGGTGCGGTTCGGTTCCACCGCCGAGTGCGGGACATTTCTCTCCTACTGGGGCGATTGGGACGGCAGCAACCGGCCCTCCGGCCAGGGACACCGCCTCATCGCCACCGTTCTGATGGAGAACGTCGCCCGGCTGGGACGGCTCCTCCGCATGTTGCTCAGGGCCAGCCCCGGCCTCGACGTGGACCCCCAGCTCATCGAGGAGGTGCACCGGCTGCCCGCAAACAACCGGCGTTTCGCGGCCTTGTTCGACGAGATCACCGACCTGACCCACCAGCTCGAGCGCCGCTACCGCGGCCTGCTGCCCTACGAGGTTCAGCCCGGCCCTGTCCGCAGGCTCGGCATGAAGCTGCGCCTGGCGCGCGACCCGGTGGTCTCGCTGTGGGAGCACAACGACCGGCTGGAGCGCAGAATGCTCGAGCTGCGCCGCAACCGCCGCCGCACCCTGGAGCACTACTTCGCCCTCAATAAGTCGCTGCGCAAGACCCTGCGCGCCCATCTCGGCGAGCTGCGCCGGCAGGTCTGTCACACCGAATTCGCGCTGGCCGCGGCGGGCTACCGGGATCTGCTGCGCCGCTTCGTCATCACGCCGCGCATTCATCAGACCCTGGTAACCTCCCCGGATCCGTTCGCCATCGACACCACCGTTCACAACCTGATGGAGATCAACGAGATCGCCGGGCGGCACGGGAATCCCGGCATGGTTCTCGCCCTCCAGGTGAGCATGTCCTCGGACGCGGAGGCCCTGATTGCGCTCGACCGCAAGATGCGCGCCAAACGGGAGGAGGCGCTGCGCTCCAGCTCCGCCGAGCTGCCCTCCATCTGGCTCGTGCCCCTGTTCGAGGACGTGCAAGTGGTGCGGAATGTGCCCGCTTATCTGGGCAAGCTCTGGGACTACGCCGTCCAGAGCCGCCGGCTCAGCCAGAGCGCCGAGAGCCGCTTCTCGGAAATGCTCTGCGAGGTCTTCATCGCCGGCTCCGATCTCAGCCAGCAGATCGGCCAGGCCGCCGGCCTGGCCTTGTACCGCAAGGCCAAGTACGACATCGTCCGCTGGCTGGCCGAGCGCGATCTGGTCGGTCCGGTGCGCATCAAGATGGGCAGCGGCGAGCCTATGCAGCGCCAGGGCGGCTACTACGCCCCGCTGTCGGGCCAGCCCGCATTCGTCCTCACCCCAGACAACGAGAAGACGCTGTCCCAGTTCGTCGAGCCTTCCGCCAAGCGCAGCACCCGCTATGCCGCCTCGCCTCTGATGGGGCTGTTTGCCAGCGGCGATCTGCGGACCTTCCAGAGCAACCTGTCGGAGCGGCTCCGGCACTTGCCCGCCGCCGAGCTGGCCCAGGTGCTCTACCACGTGGCGGAGGCGCAGCGATTCTCCGCCCGCGAGCTGCACCGCGCGGCGGAGCCGCTAACGGACACCCGCCTCCAGTTCGCCGGCCGCGGGCTTCAGGAGCTGGAGCGCCTTACCGTGGGATTGCAGGATCCGCTGGTGGATGAGTTCATGAAGCTGGCCACGGAGAACTTCCGCCGCATCCTGTACGGTTCTGAGGAGGATGTCGTCGGCATCTACGTGATCTCCTACTTCATCGCCCGCACCATGCCGCCCCTGCGTGACCGTCCCACGGTGCGCCCCGCTCCGGACGCGGCCGCCGCCCGCGGCCACAAGATCCTCCAGCGCATCGCCGCCACCATACCGTTCGCCCGCTACGGCAGCTCTCTGCGGGCCATCGCCCACAACCAGGCGCAGACCTTTGTGCTGGGCGTCAACCAGCTCACCACCGGGCTGTCTCGCACCCTGAACTCGTTCGCCCGCCAGCGCGCCGCCGAAGGAGAAGGCGAGGGCGTCCTGGCCGATCGCATTCTTCCGCACCTTCCCGTCTACGAGATCCTTCAGGCCTTGCGCCTTTATCACGATGTGGAGTTGCGCTGGCTGGGCCTCATGGAGCGCGCTTTTCCCGCCGGCAACTCGGCCTTCACCGTGCTCCGCGAAGACGCCGACTCCATCCGCGCCACCGTTCCGCTCTTCCAGAAGGAAGTGTTGCGCCGCCACGGGGTGCAGGTCGTGGAGTTCTTCGAAGGCGATCGCCTCATGCCGCGGCTGCTCCCGGCCCTGCGCCCGGATCTCGCGGTGTTGCTGCAACCGGATCTCTTCAACACCAGTGTGGATGTTCTGTTGGGCGCCATCGGGGACCGTGTCCCCCAAGCTTGGCGCCGGGAAGTCCAGCGGCTTCTGGCCATCCCTGAGGAGATCCGGGCCTGGCGCGAGAGGGCCTGGGGCCTGCTGGCTGAGCCGGTGTCCGCGCGGGTGTCCAGCTTTGTCGAGCTAGCCACCGCGCTGCACTCAGTGGCGCAACGCGCGCCGACCTTCGAGCCGGCGCTCATGCCTCTGACGCCCAAGAAGACGCGTGAGGTGGCCTCTTTTCTGCGCCGCCCCGCCGAGGACTCCTTGCAGCAGTTTCTGGTGGCCGCCTTCGAGTACCTGTCGGCCATACCCAGGGGCTCGGTCGAAGTCCCCACCAATCTGGTCAGGGCGGTGCGGGAGGTCGAGCGCATTGTCAAGATCGAGGAGCAGGCCCTGCCCGCGCGCCAGCAGGACCTGCTCCGCTTCTACCTGCTCCAGATCGCCCGCGCCGCGGGCGAAAACGGCTGACTGTCGCCGGGTGGGACGGCTATACTGGTAGGGTCTGTGGGGGAGGTGACCGCCTGCCCTTTGACGGCAAAGGAGTTGCGAACAACCAGTGAGCATCAGCCAGCTTGCACGATCCATCGTCGAATCGCCCACCCTGAAGCTGAACCAGACCGCGACCCTGCTCAGGGACAAGGGTGAACCTGTCATCCATCTGGGGGGCGGGGAGCCTAAGACCCGGGCCCCTATCGATGCCATCATCAATTGCACGGCCTTGCTGAACACCGGCGAAGTGCGCTACGCCCCGGCCGACGGCATCCCCCAGCTCAAGAAGGCCATCATCCGCTACACGGAGGAGCACTACCACCGGCTCGTCGCCCCGGAGCAGGTGGTCGCTTCCAACGGCGCCAAGCACTCCATCATGATGGCCCTCTACGCCATCCTGGAGCCTAAGGACGAGGTCATCTTCCCGGTGCCCTTCTGGGTGAGCTACCCGGAGATGGTCAAGCTGGCCGGCGGGGTGCCGGTACCCATCCGGGCGGAGGACGGCACTTTCCAGCCCACCGTCAAGGAGATCGCCGACGCGGTGGGCTCCTACACCAAGGCCATCATCATCAACAGTCCCAACAACCCCTCCGGCGTCATGTACTCGGAGGAATTCGTGGCCGGCATCGTCGAGCTGTGCGAGAAGAAGAAGCTGTGGCTGCTCATGGACGACACCTACAACCGGCTCATCTTCGACGGACGCACCCCCACCAACTGCTACCGCTACGCCAGCGACCTCGGCGAGAGCTCCCAGTTGATAGTGGTCAACTGCATCTCGAAGATGTATGCCATGACCGGCTTCCGCATCGGCTGGGCGGTCGGCAACAAGGAGGTGGCGGCGGCCATGGCCAACATCCAGTCGCAGCAGACCTCGGGACCTTCCGTCCCCGCGCAGTGGGCCGCGGTCGGCGCGCTGAACGGCGTACAGAGCTCCATTGACGGCTTGCGGCGCACCCTCGAGAACAACCGCAACATCCTGGTCAAGCACCTGAACGCCTTCACCGGAGTTAAGGTGACCAAGCCCGACGGCACCTTCTACACTTTCCCGGATTTCTCCGCCTACATGAAGGACTCCAACAAGCTGGCCAACCTCCTGCTGGAGAAGGTGCGCGTGGTGACCGTGCCGGGCAAGGACTTCGGCATGGAGGGACACCTGCGGATCAGCTTCTGCGGCACCATCAAGGACATCACCGAGGGCATCGAACGCATCAAGTGGGTGCTCGATCCCGACGCCCCCAACGAGCTGTATCTGGGTGATCGCAAGCTGGTGAGGGACTGGCGATGAACATCTACCAGGACATCCCTTCCCCCGCCGCCAGGCAGGCCGGCGAGCTGGCCAGCATCTTCGGGCTACAGAACCACGGGCTGACCAACCTGCACCGGGTGTATTGGAACCTGCCCACGGGCGCGCTGTACGAAGAATCCGTCTTCCGCGGCGAGGGCATCCTCGCTCACCTGGGGCCCCTGGTGGTCAACACCGGCAAGCACACCGGGCGCTCGGCCGCCGACAAGTTCATCGTCCAGGAGCCGACCACCGAAGAGAAGATCTGGTGGGGCGAGTACAACCGGCCCTATGAGCCGCAGCGCTTCAGCGCCCTCGTCACTCGCTTGCAGGGTTACCTGCAAGGGCGCGACGTCTTCGTCCAGGACTGCTACGGGGGGGCCGATCCGGAATACCGGATGCCCATCCGCATCATCACCGAGAAGGCCTGGCACAGCTTGTTCGCCCGCACCATGTTCCTGAAGCCCAGAACTCAAGACGAGTATAAGCGCCACGTGCCCGAGTTCACCATCATCCAG